>JAQTUZ010000011.1 GCA_028707065.1 Patescibacteria group bacterium
CGGCCAGGAAAAACCCGACTTCGTCTTAGTGCTTGGCCAAGACGCGGACAAAACCAACTCGGGAACGGCGAATACACAGTAAGCAAAAAGTAATAAGTTAAAAGTAAAAAATTGGGGTTAACTATCCCTGTTTTTTATTTAAAAACATTACTAGTATATTAGTTAATTGGTTAATTGGTTGAAGCTGTTTTTATTTCCGATAAAAATAAATTAATTCCCCTTGTAGCACGCATTGAAAAATTTTGGATAAGACGCGCAGCGTCCCAAAATTTGTCCTTGCGCGCAGTTTTTCTTGTCCCGTCATTTTTGCGGGATGCGCCACTTTTTTTAAAAAAAGTGGCAAAGATTTTTGATGAATAGCCTTTTTTTATCTATTGCTACATCTAATTTTCTCCTCTATACTTGAAATATATGCCTAAAACTAAGAAAAAATTGCCCTTGGTGGTCATTTTCGGCCGGACCAATGTGGGTAAATCCACGCTTTTCAACACTTTGGTCGAAAAGCACCAGGCGATCGTCTCCGATATCGCCGGCACGACCCGCGACAGCAACGTCAATATCGTCCGCTGGGGCGGTTTTGCTTTTGAATTGATCGATACCGGCGGCATCATCAACCCTAACGAGGAAACACTTTTCGATAAACGCAAACCTATATCGACTGAAAACCCACCCCGCCTCGCCGGGCTCGGCACCCCTCCCAAGAGGGGAAGCGGCAAAGAGATCAAAACCGAGGAAGAGATCAATATCAAAGTCCAAAAACAGGCGGTGCAATATTTAAAGTTAGCCGACCTGGTACTTTTTGTCGTTGATAATAAAACCGGCATTTTGCCTGCCGACCGGCAAATGATCAATGTCTTGCGGAAAAATTTGACCGGCGAAATCGAAAAAAAAATAATGCTCGTTGCCAATAAAGTCGATTCACAGGCGCAACAGGCTGACGCGGCTGAATTCAACAAACTCGGTTTGGGCGAACCGTTTATGATTTCCGCCGTGACCGGTTCAGGCACCGGCGATCTTTTGGATCTCATTGCCAAATTCTTGAAAAAGAAAAAATTGTCCGTCAAAGAAAAAACCGAGGAAGAGGAAAAAATCTCCGTCTGCATGCTGGGCAAACCGAACGTCGGCAAATCCTCGCTTTTGAATTCTTTGTTAGGTTATGAAAAAGTGATCGTCTCGCCGATTCCCCATACGACCCGCGAACCGCAGAACACCGAATTGGAATATCTGGGCAAAAAAATTATTTTAATCGACACAGCCGGAATCTCCCAGCACGCGCACCAGGCCGAAGGTTTGGAAAAATACGGCGTGGAAAAATCTCTGGCCACGTTGCGCCGCTCGGATATCGTCTTGCTTGTTTTGGATATTAATGAAATTTTAACCCATCAGGATGCCAAACTGGTCGAAGAAATCGTGGAAGCCGGCAAAAGTTTGATCATCATCGCCAATAAATGGGACTTGGTCAAAGAAAGGAATACTAAAAAATATACGGCGGAAATTCGCGATCATTTTCCTTTTGCCAATTGGGCGCCGATCCAATTCGCTTCGGCCAAGACCGGCGAGAAGGTACAGAAAATATTTGATCTGATTCTGGAATTGGAAGCGGCCAGAAAAATCCAATTATCCAATTCACAGTTGGCGCATTTTCTTTCCAAGATCGTCAAAATCCACCGCCCGGCCAAAGGCAAAGGAACGCGGCCGCCGCATATTTATGAATTCAAACAGGAGGGCATCGACCCGCCGGTTTTTGAAGTCCGCATCGGCCCCGATGACAATCTGCATTTTTCCTATACCCGCTTTATCATTAATCAATTGCGCGAGAAATACGGCTTCAACGGCGTGCCGATCAAAATTTTTGTGTCGAACAAACCGAAAGTTCACGGCCAAATGGGCTTGCCCGGCCGCAAGCGCGCCATCCCCGGCCGCCCGCCGGCCGTACCGAGAAGATTCAGGGCGGCAAGACGGAAATAAAACATGATGCGAATCCGCTAATGGGCGCGAATGCCGCAAATCAATGCGAATATTTTATTAGCATCCATTCGCGGCATTCGCGTAAATTTGCGGATTAGCATCATATTAAAAATATGAAAATAATAGTAGGCTTAGGTAACCCGGGCCAGGAATACGAAAATACGCGCCACAATTCCGGCTTTATGCTGGTCGATAAATTAGCCGCCGATGCCGGAGCGACTTGGAAATTCAACAAGCACTTCAAGGCCGAGCTGGCCGAAAGCCGGGGCGTTTTTTTCGTGAAACCGCAAACTTTTATGAATGAATCGGGCGTCGCGGTCGCTTTAGTCCTGTCTTATTATAAATTGCTTCCCAAAACTTTGGGAATTTTGAAAGCCAAAGGCGCCGATCTGTCCCAAATATTAACCGTCATTCATGATGATCTGGATATTGAATTCGGCACCTACAAAATTTCCGTTGATTCCCGCTCGGCCGGGCATAAGGGCGTGCAATCGATCATTGATCATCTCAAGACCAAAAATTTCCAGCGCATCCGCCTCGGCATCAAATCCGCCGACCGCGGCCAAATTCCGGCCGACAAATTCGTCTTGATGAAATTCAGCAATGAGGAAAAAGAAAAAATCGGTAATTTAATTAGAACTATAAAAATTTAATTTTTGCTTTGCCATGCGGCAGTCTCCCGATCAGGGGGCTGCCGCAGTCCGCCGACGCGAGACTGCGGCATGGCGAAAACTCTAATCACCAAATATTTATGGTGCGCAACGTAGCCGTTATAATTCTTTTCGACAAAGATAAAAAAATATTGCTCCAGCATCATGCGGATAATTTAAGATTGACGCCTGGCTATTGGGCATTTTTCGGCGGCCCGATCGAAGATGGAGAAACTCCGGAGCAAGCCGTAAAACGAGAGGCTCTGGAAGAATTAGAATACCCGCTTAGCAATCCAAAACTAATAATGAAGCAAAACTTTTTATCACACGGCGACAATAACGAAAAATATGTTTTTATGGAAGAGTATGATCTGAATAAAAAAATCACTTTGGGCGAAGGGCAAGATTTGGGCTGGTATGCTCTTCCTGAAGCAACCCAATTAAAAATTTTCGGCCACGATCTGGAAGTTCTCAAATACATTGCAAACAAATACTAAAAACCTATTTGCCTTGTCGCAGTCTCGCCTCGGACTGCGACGCGACCGCAATCAGCAGCAGTCCGCGGCGAGACTGCTGCATGGCAAAAACCGCAAAACAAAAAAACCGGCCTCGAACCGGATTTTATTTTAAATTTTTTACTTTTTGTTTTTTACTTTTTGCTTCTGCGTTCTGCCGCGCGCAATTCTGCTTAAAAGCAAGGTTGCCCTTTTTAAAGCTAAGCCGAATCAAGGAGGGGCGATCCAACAAAGCTACTTTCAAGCAGAACTCCAGGCGCCAGTCCCCCCAGGCTGTCGTCAAATATTAATCTTTCGTGATACAATAGATAACGTTCGCTTTGCCGCTTGCTTTACGGCGAGTGAATGAACAAGGAGGAATGCATCCACAAACCGATAAAACAGGCGGCAAGCCGAACGCTAAAAATCGTGAAATGAAAATATCAATTGTCGTATTATATTAACATAGTAAAAAATCCCGTCAAGTGCAAAATGATTATTGCTTTAATAATTCAAATATTAGCCAAATATTATGAATTTTGCCGATAAAAATTATTTGGTCGCCCTGACTTATTTTCGAAAATTCGGCCCGGTCAGCTTGAAAAAATTAAAAAATTATTTTCCTTCCTGGCAAAATATTTTTCATGCTCCGGTTGGAGAAATCGTTCGCGCCGGAATCGAAGAAAAAACCGCGCTGGAATTTTCTCAAGAGAGAAAAAATATCGTGCCGGAAAAAATCGCCGAATATTTGGCGCGGGAAAATATCCAGACCATTTCGCTTGAGGAAGATGAATATCCCGAATTGCTTAAAGAAATATTTTATCCGCCTTTTCTTCTGTATTATAAAGGTGATCTTGCGCTTAATGGCCTGAAAACTTTGGCCGTGGTCGGCGCGCGCAAATGCACTTATTACGGCCAGCAGGCGATCGAAAAAATAATTCCGCCGCTGGTCGCCCACAAGATATTAATAGTCAGCGGTTTGGCGATCGGCATTGATTCGCTGGCGCAATTGGAAACAGTTAAGGCAGGCGGCCGGACGATCGCCGTGCTTGGGTCAGGAATTGATAAAAAAAGCATCTATCCGGCGCAAAACTTATTGCTCGCCGAACAAATTATCGCCCGAGGCGGAAGCGTAGTTTCCGAATTTCCTCCCGGCACTCCGCCGCTCCGGCAAAACTTTCCCCAGCGCAATCGGATCATCGCCGGATTAGCCCAAGCAACGCTCGTTGTCGAGGCCAACCAGAAATCCGGTTCGCTCATCACGGCGCGCTTCGCCTTGGAAGAAGGCCGCGAGGTCATGGCCGTGCCAGGAAACATCTTTTCTCCGTCTTCCGAAGGCCCGAATAACTTAATAAAATCAGGGGCAAAACCAATATTTTCCGCTGATGATATTTTGGAATCTTTTGGATTTTTTTCCGAAAAAAATCCGGAAAATTCTCCCAAAGATTTCTCGCAATTCAACATCGATGAAAGGAAAATTCTGGAAAAATTATCCTGCGAACCGATTCATACTGACGAACTCATCCGCGCCACTCAACTTGACACAAAAATAATAAATAGTACACTAACAATATTGGAACTGAAAAAAGCCGTAAAAAATGTCGGCGGCGGGAATTACATACTAGCTAATTAGAATCTTTTCATAAAAAAACCTATATTGTTAAATTGTTGCATTGCTACATTGTTAAAACTTTAACTTCGTTGCGCAACAATGTAACAATTTAACAATGTAACCATTTATGGATCTAATCATCGTTGAATCTCCAACTAAGGCTAAAACCATCACCAAATTCTTGGGCAAAGGTTTTACCGTCGAATCTTCCTACGGCCACGTGCGCGATCTCCCTAAAAGCGAGATGGGTATTGATATTGAGCACGATTTCGCGCCTTCCTATATTATACCGACCGCGGCCAGAAAAAATGTCACTAAATTGAAAAAATTGGCGGCCAAAGCCGACAAAGTCATACTCGCGACCGATGAAGACCGCGAAGGAGAAGCGATCGCCTGGCATTTGCTGGAAGCTTTGGATATTCCGGCCGAAAAAACCGAACGCATCGCCTTCCATGAAATCACCAAGGAAGCGATCGAAGAAGCTTTGAAAACTCCGCGCGAACTGGATCTGAACCTGGTCGATGCCCAGCAGGCGCGCCGCATTCTGGATAGATTAGTCGGCTATGAACTCTCCCCTTTCCTTTGGAAAAAAGTCGCCCGCGGCTTGTCCGCCGGCCGCGTCCAATCAGTCGCCGTCCGCTTGATCGTTGAAAAAGAACGGGAAATCCAGGCCTTCAAACCGGAAGAATATTGGGATATCTTGGGTAAATTCTTGACTGCCAAGAGTGAAAGCTTTGAAGCGTCGCTCAACAAGATCGACGGCAAGACCGTGGAAAAATTGGCCATCAAGAGCAAAGAAGAAGCTGATAAGATTTTAGCCGATCTGAATAATGCTAAATATATAGTAGCCGGTGTCGAACAGAAGCAAAGCAAAAAAAATCCGCCCGCCCCGTTCACCACTTCGACCCTGCAGCAGGCGGCCAACTCGATCCTGGGCTTTTCCGCCAAACAGACGATGATGATCGCCCAGCAATTATATGAAGGTACGGAAATAGCCGGCGAGGGCCAGGTCGGTTTGATCACTTACATGAGAACCGACTCGCTGAATTTATCGATAAAATTCCTGACTGACGCCCAGGCTTATTTGAAAAATAATTTTGACGCTAAATATCTAATCGCCGAGCCGCGGACATTCAAGACCAAGAGCAAGGGCGCCCAAGAAGCGCATGAAGCGATCCGCCCGACCGAAGCCAGCCGCGCTCCGGAATCTTTGGAAGCATCGCTTACTCCCAACCAATTCAAGCTATATAAATTGATCTGGCAAAGAGCTATTGCCTCGCAGATGCCGGAAGCGATCGTCAACTCGGCTTCGATCAATATCGACGCGCAAAATACTCCTTATCAATTCCGCGCCACCGGTCAGACTTTGGTGTTCGACGGCTATCTGAAGATCTATCCGGAAAAAACTTCCGACAATATTCTGCCGACCGTGGCGGAAAAAGAAGAGGTTAAGCTTGAATCGCTCGGCGGCGAACAGCATTTTACCAAGCCGCCAGCCCGCTATTCCGACGCGACCTTGGTCAAACAACTGGAAGAATACGGCATCGGCCGCCCTTCCACTTACGCGCCGACCATCGCCACGATCATTGAAAGAAATTATGTCGAGCGCGATGATGCCAAGAAATTAAAGCCGACCGAGATCGCCTTTGTCGTCAATGATCTCTTAGTGGCGCATTTTCCTCAGATCGTTGATTTTAAATTTACCGCTGATATGGAAAATAATCTGGACGCGGTCGCCGAAGGCGAAAAGAAATGGCAGCCGGTGATCAATGATTTTTATCAGCCCTTCCATAAAAATTTAACGGCCAAATATGACGAGGTCGATAAGAATAAAATTATGCCTGAAGAAAAATCCAACGAAGTCTGCGACAAATGCGGTTCGCCGATGATCATTAAGACCGGCCGCTATGGAAAATTCCTGGCCTGTTCCGGTTTCCCCAAATGCAAGAACATCAAATCGATGGACAAAAACAAAGACGGCAAAAACGACGGCCAGGACGAAAAGATCACCGCGCAGATGGACGCCCTAAAAGAAAAATACAAAGCCGAGGTCTGCGAAAAGTGCGGTTCGCCGATGATCATCCGCAACGGCCGCTTCGGTATGTTCCTCGCCTGCTCCGCCTACCCGAAATGCAAGAATATCAAGAATATGGAAGAGAATAAGGTCGGCACCGGCATCACCTGCCCGGCCTGCGGCAAAGGCGAAATAGTGCAAAAACGCTCCCGCCGCGGCATCTTCTACGCCTGCAACAATTATCCTGAATGCAAGAACGCCTACTCCGGCAAACCGGTTGAAGAGAAATGCCCCGAGTGCGGCGCACTCTTAATGGAAGGCAAAGACGGCCTCAAATGCTCGAGCAAGGAGTGTGAATACGAGAAGAAGTAATTAGTTGATTAGTTAATTGGTTAATTAGTTTTAAAAATTTCAAGTTCTCTCTATAAAAAAATCGTCTGCCTAGGGTAGACGGTTTTTTTGTCCCCCTCCTTACGAAGGAGGGGCTAGGGGTGGTTTTCCCCTCTTGGGAGGGGTGCCGAGCCCGGCGAGGCGGGGTGGGTTTATTCCTCTGACATTATTTCAAAAATCTTTGCCACTTTTTTAAAAAAAAGTGGCGCAAATAACACACCCCGCCCTCGCTAATCGCTCGGGCACCCCTCTCGAGAGGGGACTTGCGCGCTGAACAAATTTTGGGACGCTCCGCTATGAAACCTAGCCCCGCCGCTGGCGGGGCACGGTTTCCTTGCCCCGCCAGCGGCGGTGGTACGCTGCGCGTCTAATCCAAAATTTTCCAATGCGCACTACAATGAATATTATTTAAAAAAATCGCCAACAATTTGCTAACGATTTTTTTAAAAATGATTATTCTTCTGCTCTTAAATATTTTACCAACGCATCAACCTCTGTATTTGAAAAAACTTTATTTCCATAAATAATATGTCTGTTAATCTCATTAAGGGATAATATTTTTACATATTGAAACTCTTCTGATGGTTTATGATTCATCAATAAAATAATATTCTTTGGTGATATCTTTTGACCGCCCCAACTTATGTTAAATACATTTAATTCACCGTTTTCTACGGCTTGGTTTAATAAAACGAACATGGCAAAACTGGAACGGCGCAATTGCTTTACCGGGGAAAATAAATCAAGATTTTCAACAGACGCCTGACTCCAATTTTTCGTTTCAACGATATGGATACCAGTTGGACCAACCACTATATGATCTATTTGTATTGAATGAATCCGGTCATCATTTCTCTTGTCATAAATTGGCCGATAAAATTCTCTACGGTAATCATTTATAACAAAATAAGAATCGGGAAGTCTTGAAAGTTCACTAAAAGCACGTTCTTCCCCTTCTGCACCGTAAAATAAATTTTTATTCTCATCAAGAACTGATAACACAAATTTCATCCTATCTATTTCTGCTTCTGATAGGGAATCAATCCATTTTTCAGTATTATTGCTTTTATCTTCATGCTCTTTCTTTAATGCTTCAATTACCTTAATCTCATGACGAAAAGGTTTTTTAACTTCCTCTTCGAAATTTAACTCCAAAACTGACATCCTATTAAGTAATTTTTTTCTTTTAAACCAAGAAATGAATTCTGTTATAGGATTATTTGTTTTTTTCAAATAAGCTATTTTCTGAAAAATATCTACCTTTTCTTTTTCTAACAACTGCCTTCTTTCTTTTGTCGCTCTATCTAGCTCTAGCGAAAATTTTGCATATTCAGACTCCAACCTGCTTATGTCTTGTAATAAACGTTCCTTGTTTTTCTGTTTTATTAATTCTAAGGAACCCTGATAATTTCTTCTAAAAAGACGAATATCTTCTAAAGTTTGAAAATCGTCTATTTTTCGCTCGCCCAATTTACTTAAAAGTTCAGTTAGTGATCCAATTTGATTATATGTCGTAGCCATATTAATAAAAATAATTCAAAAACCGCCCCAAAAGGAGCGGCTTTTATATTTCTATTTCTCTTTAACCTTTACTTTCCGCGGCTTTTCTTCCTTGGCTTTTTCTTCGGCGCACTCCTGGCAATCGCATTCTTCATCGTCGTCGCATTCGCATTCTTCGCCGCCCTGCTTGGCGTGCCAGGCTTTGGCGATCTCGACGATTTTCTTGAGGCCTTCGCCGATTAGATATAAATATCCGGCGCTGGAATTGATTTTTTCCTTGAGCGCATCGACCACGCCCTCGGCTTTATCGATGATGCGGCGAATGTCTTTGACGATCTTAAAAAAGTTGCGCGCCATCGCGACAAGATAGTACATCCCCCAGCAGAGGAAGATCGTGAAGGCGGCGACGCAGGCGGCGATAGTCAGAAGCAAAATGTCGTGGCTAGTCGAAAACATAAAATTGAAAGTCATTCCCGCGAAAGCGGGAATCCAGAAAATCATTTCGAGGCCCGAAACTGGATCCCCGCTTTCGCGGGGATGACAAAGTAAATTAATATTTAAAAAGTTCTTGTTTTTCTTTGCCCGCCGTAGCCTTGGCGAAGGCGGGTTTCTCTTTTGTCCCCTCGCCAACAGTTTCCTCCGTCAATTCAACCTTCACTCCCCCGATCTGCCGGGCTAGATAATTATAGCAGGCGGCGATTACTAATCCGAGCAGCCAGCCCATGATGCCCGCAATAAGCGCGGCGGCGAGAGCAATCAGAAAACCCAAGCCCAAATTGGTCGCCATATATATAAGAAGCTTATCGGCCATCGGCTTTTGGGTGATTACGGTTAGCAAAGAATAAATTGTCACCGAAAAAGACGCAACAAAACCGAACAGCGCGTAGATTAAGGCGATGATATTAGCTAGGGATAATTTTTTGATTTTTTTAATTTCCTGCATAATTTCCGTAATATTTACTTCCGGCTGTAACACACCCCGGCGCTTCGCGCCACCCCTCTCTAGAGGGGACTAAATATATTATTTCGTTGCGAAGTCCCCTCTTGCCTGCCCCGCAAAGCGAAGCGATGCGTGGGAGAGGGGTGCCGAGCCCGCTTGCCCGCCTCGGGCGGGGCGAGGCGGGGTGTGTGAGGCGCGGCGTTCACAGCGGCAAACCACCCCCGCTCCCACCACCCCCAACCCCTCCTCAGGCAGGAGGGGAATTAAAAATTCCTGATCTGCGCGTCGTATTTTTCTTTAAGATGATTGATTAATTTTTCCTGCAAGGCATCGACTTCGGCGGATTCCAAGGTCCGGTCCGGCGAAGAATAGGTGACATGGAAAGCCAGGCTTTTCTGGCCAGCCGGCAGATTCTTGCCCTGATAAACATCGAATAATTCCGTTTTGGTTATCAAGATATCGAATTTTTCAATTTCAGCTTTGATGTTATTATACAGGACATTTTCCTTGACCACAAAAGCCAGGTCGCGCTCTAAGGTTGGATATTTATTCGGCTTGGCATACATCTTTCCGGGCAGCGACAGGATTATCTTGGTCAGTTTTTCCAGATCAATTTCCAGCGCGGCGGTTTCCTTTTTGACGCCCAAAGAAGCGGCGATCGCTCGGGGCAGATTAGCTACCCAGCCGATCTCCTCGCCGGCAACGATCACTTTGGCGAAAGTTCTCTTGTCTGCCCATTCCGGGGTCATCTCGCTTCCTTCAAATCTGGCTTCAAGATCAAAATTTTCCAAAAGATATTCCAACTTGCCTTTGACTTTATCATAAGCTTCCGCGGCCTTAGCGCCGGCCTCGATCAAGCCCAAATGTTTTATCTGAAAAGGTAAATTTTCTTTCTGATCAGAATCTTTATTGATTCGGCCGACTGAATCCCAGAAAATGCTGCCGACTTCGAACAGACTTAATCTGTCGTATTTGGCCTGGTTAGATTTGATGTTATCGACCAAATTTTCCAGCAGATTCTGCCGCAGCATGGTCTGATGGCTGGCGATCGGATTGACCAAACGGATATAACCCTTCGGGTTGAGTTTCAATTTGCTCAATTTTTCCTCGCCGACGAAAGAATAATTATAAACTTCAGTCGAACCGGCGCCCAAGGCCAGGATATTTTTTATCTTGCGCTCCAACTTTCTTTCTTCGTTGACGAGCGGCGCTCTCATTTCCAGAACCGGCATGCTGATCGGAAAATTATTGTAGCCGTGGACGCGGGCAATCTCTTCCAGGACGTCTTCGCGGATGGAAATATCTTTGGTGGCGCGCCAGGTCGGGATCGCCACGCGCAAAAGATGCGCGCCGGCGCTGTCCACCTCAAAACCCAGCGCTTCCAATATTTTAATAATTTGTTTTTTACCTAAATCTTCCCCTAATCTTTTCGCGGCCCAGTTCAGATCAAATTCGATCGGCCCGGTCTTGATGGTGAAATTGCTCAAATCAGCGACTTGGCTATCGACTTCAGCTTCCTTGCAAGTTTCCGTAATCAACTCGAAGCAGCGCGCCAGGGCCGCGTCGCAGATATTCGGATCAAGCGCTTTTTCAAAACGCATCGAGGCTTCAGTGCGCAAACCGAGTTTAGTGGAAGTTTTTCGAATCGATGAGGCATCAAAATTCGCCGCTTCCAAGATAATCGCTTTGGTTGATTGGTTGATTTCGCTTCCTTCCGAACCCATCACGCCGGCAATGGCGATCGCCTTTTCTTTATCGGCAATAACGAGCATCGAATTATCCAAAATGCGGTCAATACCGTCCAAAGTCTTGATGGTTTCATCTTTTCCCGCGCGCCTTACGACAATATCCTGAACTAGGGCGGCGTCAAAAGCGTGCATCGGCTCACCTAATTCCAGCATCACATAATTTGTCGCATCGACGATATTATTGATCGGCCTCATTCCCGCGGCGGTCAATCTTTGCTGCATCCATTCGGGCGATTCCTTGATCTCCACGTTGGAAATTTTCACCGCCGCGTAGCGCGGACAGAGCTTATCGTCTTCGACTTTGACTGATAATTTTCCCAGGCTCTCGCTATCTTCAATTTTGCCGGTCAAAAATTTTTTAAATTCTTTGGTCGTTTTAGAATCCAGGAGCACGGCGATTTCTCTGGCCATGCCGAGGTGCCCCCAGAGATCCGGGCGGTTGGACAGACTTTTATTATCAACTTCAAAAACAACATCGTCTAATTTTAGATATTCGGCGAACGGCTGGCCGACTTTGACTTTCTTGCCGAGCACCATTATGCCGGCATGTTCTCCGCCCAAACCCAATTCGTCTTCAGCGCAGATCATCCCAAAAGACTTTTCGCCGCGGACATCGCGCTCCTCGATTTTCATTCCATTGGGTAAGACTGCGCCGACTTTGGCCACCGGCACCAATTGACCCGCCGAAACGTTGGGCGCGCCGCAAACGATCGCGAGCGGCTCTTTGGCACCAACATCAACGCGCGTCAAATTAAGCCGATCGGCATTAGGATGCTTTTTGACTTCCAAAACTTTGCCGACCACGACATTATCAAACCGCGCCGCTTGCTTTTCGATCTTCTCGACTTCGACGGTGTAGTTAGTCAATTTAGTTCCAAGTTCTTCCGGCGATACCGAGTTGGGTATGTTCACTAGATCTTTAAGCCAATTGAGGGATAAAAACATATATTAGTTGATTAGTTAATTAGTCACTTAGTCTACAAGAAACCTCCATTAACTATTTTAATTTTTTATGTTTCAAAAAATTTATATAACAATTTGTTTGCTTTAATAATTCAATATATTTATTTACTGCGAATTCAGATAATTCTTTAGAAATAAAACCCTTCAAAAAGGCGCGTTCTAGCCCGCTTTTCGTTTCCATCATTTCTCCCCTGGCAATGAACAAATTATTTATCTTAGCTCCAAATGAATATTTTCCGTAACTTTCGGCTATATTATCAGATGACGAAGATGACGATCTCTTTAACTGGTCAGAGCCGCGAAATTTTTCTTCCTTGGGAAATTTTTCGTCAACTACGCGATGAACAAAAACTTCCAAGCGGACTGATAGCTTATAGATTTTTAATTTCTCTAAACCCCCTCCCATAAAAACTAATTGACTAATTAACTAATTGACTAAGAACCTTGCTAGAATTGCGAAAGAAATCTCATATCTCCGCTCATCGCCAATCTGGCATCGTCTATTCCATATTTAAGTTGGGCTAAGCGGGATAAGCCGAAGCCGAAGGCGAAGCCGGAATAGATTTCCGGATCAATTCCGCCGGCGCGCAAAACATTGGGATGAACCAAGCCGGCGCCGATGACTTCCAGCCAGCCGGAATTCTTGCAAAGGCGGCAGCCCTTTCCCTTGCACAATAAGCAAGTGTATTCGCCATTAGTTCCGGGTTCGACAAAGGGGTAAAACTTCGGGCGCATGCGCAACTTCGTATCCGGACCGAATAATTTTTTCCCGACCATTTCCAGCACGCCTTTGAGATGGGAAAAATTTATATCTTTATCGATCAGCAATCCTTCAAACTGATATAAAGTGTGCTCGTGGCGGGCATCGGTCGCTTCCGAACGGAAACAGCGGCCGGGCACCACGATCTTCAGCGGCGCGCCGTATTTCTGCATCGCCCGCACCTGCACCGGCGAAGTGTGCGTCCTAAGGAGCAGGTCATATTCGCCGTCGGCGTTTTTCTTGTCGATGTAAAAAGTGTCCTGCATGTCGCGGGCCGGATGAGTCTTGGGAATATTCAGCGCTTCAAAATTATAATAATCGCTTTCCAATTCCGGTCCGTCCGCCACCAAAAAACCCATCGAAATAAATAGATCCTCCATTTCCGCCTGAATTATGGAAATCGGATTAAGGTGGCCTCGTTCGATTTTTTTGCCAGGCAGCGTGACATCGACAAAATCAGCGGGCGTTTCCTTGCCTTCGACTTCCCGTTTGATCTCCTCGAATTTGGCGGTCACGTCATTTTTAATCGAATTGGCCAGCGCGCCGATTTCCTGACGCTCCTTTTCGCCTAAATCTTTGATGGTGCGCAAAATATTGGACAATTCGCCTTTGCGGCCGAGATATTTTATCTCCAGCTCGTTAAGCAATTCCCCGCTCTTGGCCTTATCCAATTCCTCCAAAATTTTCTTCTGCAAATCTTCTAATTTATTTTTCATATCGAATATATTATTAAATTGTTACACTGTTGCATTGTTACATTGTTGCGCGACGATCTTAGAACAGTTAGCAATGAAACAATGCGACAATGAAGCAATCTTACTTTGTCCTTAATATCCTCGATCTTGAATAAGATATTAAAAATAATTCTAATAAAGCAAGGCCGGCTATCAAGAAGGTTATATTCAGCCAGGTGAAAAGATGATGGGATAAAAGGAATAAGGCGGCAATGATCAAAATGGCGAATAAAAATGATTGCCGAAAAGCTTCCCCTACCGCCCGAAAGGCCAGCTGTTGTTTTAGCAACAAAAAACGGA
Source organism: Patescibacteria group bacterium (assembly GCA_028707065.1). Classification (NCBI taxonomy): domain Bacteria; species Patescibacteria group bacterium. The sequence goes on from JAQTUZ010000011.1 coordinate 14,074, forward strand.
ATAAAAAGCCGAAGATCGTACTCGTACCCAGTATGGCTAAAAATAACGAAGCATAAAACATAATGAACCCCGGCCAGTTGGTAGTATTCGGATCAATAGTTATCACCACGCCGACAAAAATCCCCCAGCAGACCAGGGTGGTGAAAATCATTAGTAATAAGTAGCTCTTAAGCGTCATTTTTTTAGTTAATTGGTTGATTAGTTAATTAGTTTTATATTAAACAGGGGCTCGGTATTCTTCAACTAATTAACCAATTAACTAATTAACTGCCCTAAAATAGAAAAAATGCTTTTTTATTTTAAAGCTAATAATTGTTCTTTAAGCTTATCTAATTCAATCTGTGCTTTGGCCAATTTTTCCTTTTCGACGGCGACGACTTTTTCCGGCGCTTTGCCGATAAACTCTTGGTTGGATAATTTTCCCTGCAGAGCCGCGGCGAATTTTTCCAGACTGGCAATCTCTTTTTCCAAACGCGCTTTTTCCTTAGCCGCATCGACCGCGCCCAAAAGATAAATCTCAATTCCGCCGACCGTGGCATAGATCGCATTGGGGATTTTCTCTCCTTTGGCCAAGATTTTCAGATCACTGATCCCGGTGCGCAGACTCTTGATCAAAATTTCATTTTCCCTGATCAATTTCGCGTCCGATCCGGCATAAATGACCGCTTCGACTTTTTTGGCCGGCTCAACTTTATTTTCGGCGCGCGCGTTTCTGATCGCCATGATAACTTCTTTGGCCAAATCAAAACTATTGCTGACTTCGAGTTCGTCAGTGCCAAGCATCGGCCAGGGCTCGACCATCAATAAAGAATCATTGAATTTTTTCCAGATCACTTCCGTGACGAACGGAGCAAAAGGATGCGCGAGTTTCAAGACTTTGCGTAAAATCTCCAGCAAGATGGCTTTATTATTTTCACCGTCTTCGAATTTACTCGCTTCCAGATACCAATCAGCCAGATCATTCCAGACAAAATCGATCAATTTTTCACCGGCTTGGGAAAAAGAAAATGATTCAATATCCTTGGTGATGGCGGCAACCGCGTCATTGATCCGATACGAGATCCAAATATCAGCGGTGGTTAAATTATTCACATCGACTTTTCGATTAAAATTTCCTTCTGCTCGGCTTAAAATATAACGGCTGACATTCCAAAGCTTATTCACAAAATTACGCTGTGCCTCGATCCTCTCCCAGGACATCCGCGAATTATTTCCCGGCGTGCTGCCAATTAATAAGGCCAGACGCAAAGAATCAGTACCGTATTTGGCAATCACGTCCAGCGGATCAATGCCATTACCTTTAGATTTAGACATTTTTTTGCCCTTGTCGTCCAAGATCATCCCGTGCAGATAAACATCGCTAAACGGCTTTTCGCCCAAAGCGTAATAAGACATCAGAATCATCCGCGAAACCCAGAGCGTCAAAATTTCAAAGCCGGTTTCCAGCACGGCCGTTGGATGAAATTTGGCCAGATCGCCTGATTTTATCCCATCTTTATAAGTATCCGGCCAGCCTAAAGTCGAGAAGGTCCACATCCCTGACGAAAACCAAGTGTCCAGAGTATCTTCATCCTGAGTCCAAATGTCCTTTTGCAGTTCTTCCAAAATCTTTTGATTTTCTAATTCATTGAAGTGCGAGGCGGCCTCGGGGACTTTTATCACTCTCGCGCCCAACAACCGAGCCAACTCTTCCTGATCTTCCAGCGGGACAGCATGATCAATCCCCGGCTGAAAGCAGACGATTTCGCCGACATTTTTTTTCACCTTGGCAAAATCAATCACCAGATTATCATAATTCTTTCGTCCCAGCTTAACGGGCGTTTTTAAGGCCGGGGAAATTAAAACTAATTTTTTTATTTTCAAATCATGCTCCTCGATCAGTTTCAGCGCGAGCGTGCCGCCACGGGAATGAGTCACCATCACGGTATCCTCGTTAATTTTGGCGTTCTTTAAAACAAACTCAGCTTGTTTAAGACGATCGGGCTGGTCGATATTCGGAAGCACGTGCCAAAAATTATCCGGGCGATTTAATTTACCGTTCAACCAGGCCAAAGGATCCTTACCAACTACCGATTGATATGAACCATGCAAAAAAACAAAATTGGTTTTATCTTCCGGCGCATTTTCCCCCACATAAACTTCTTCATTTTCGGGAATTTGGAATTTGGAATTTGGAATTTGGGAATTTTTTTTATACCAGGCGGGAATTCTATGGCCGTACCAGATCTGGCGCGAGACGCACCAATCATGCAGATTATACATCCAATTTTCATACTGGCCCCGGAATCTGTCGGGAGTAAATTTTATTTCTCCGCTGGTTGCCACGGCCAAGGCAACTTCTTTTAAAGATTCTCCGCCCAGCCGATCTAATTTTTTATCAACATCAACAAACCATTGCTTCGACGGAATCGGCTCGACTGAAGTATCGCAGCGATAGCATTGCGACAAATTATTAGTGATATCCTCTTCTTTTTCCAGTAAACCGGCTTCGCGCAAGCGCTCAACGATCTTTTCCCGGGCTTCCAAGGCGCGCAATCCGGAGTATTCGCCAAAACCCGGATGAATTTTCGCGTCCTCATCAATAACTTTGACCAGCGGCAATTCGTTTTTCTGCGCCATCTGCCAGTCAACCATCGAATGCGCCGGCGTCACGCCCAAAGCGCCCGTGCCAAAATCTTTTTCCACGCCCCGATCGGCGATAATTTTTATTTTTAAAGGCACACCGACAAAATCAACTTCAAAAGTCTGCCCGATATATTTTTTATAGCGCTCATCGGACGGATTTGCCGCCACGGCCGTATCGCCCAATTTCGTTTCCGGCCTGGTCGTGGAAATCGCGATCGGGAAATCCTTGGAATATTTAAAAGTATATAATTTCGCCGTCTGCTCTTTATATTCGACTTCATCATCAGCCAAAGTCGATTGGCAGCGCGGACACCAATTGATCACCCGCTCGCCGCGATAGATCACGCCGTCATTATACATATCGATGAACATTTTCTTGACCGCCTTGCCGCGCTGTTCATCCAAAGTAAAGGCCAAGCGCGACCAATCCAAAGAAGCGCCCATTTTTTTGATCTGATTCAAAATAGTCTTCTGCGTCACTCCAGCAAATTTATTTACTTCGGCCAAAAAAGCCTCGCGCCCTAAATCGTGCCGCGTTTTTCCGGTTTCTTTGAATAATCTTTTTTCCACGACGTTTTGCGTGGCGATCGCCGCGTGATCCGTTCCGGGGAGCCAAAGCGCGCGAAAACCGTTCATTCTTTTATAGCGGATCAACAAATCTTCTACTGCAACCATCACCGCATGGCCGACATGCAATTTATCGGTGATGTTCGGTGGCGGCAAAACTATTGTGTAGGCGGGTGCGTTTTCGGGCAACTTCAAATTATCCGGATTAAAAAAACCGGAAGCTTCCCATTCCTTATTAATTGCGTCTTCGTAATCGGCCGGATTGTACTGTTTGTCTAGTTCTTTGTTCATAATAAACTTGGGTATACAATGCGAATACTGCGAATTTTACGCGAATACTACGAACGCTAACCGGATCGAAAAAAAGATTTTTCGCGCATTTCCATCAATGCATTCAGCTAATATTTCCTTTATTTTATAATATAAGATTATCAAAACAAAGGGGTTTTGGCAAGGCGAAATAAATTAAAATTGTTCCGCCAGCCGGTGGATTATAAATTAAGAATTTTTCCAGGGAAGGTTGTATTTTAAGCCAATTTTTATTATAATGTAATGATGCTTAATTATTATTGACACCCTAATAAATTAAGTATAAGATTAGATTTTTGAATAAAATTAATTGAAACCCACCCCGGCCGCGAGGCGCAGCCACCCCTCCCGGGGAGGGGAATTAACAGCACAAAAAGCCAATGCTGAGTCAGCACCAGCAGATTTTCGAACAGATAAAAAAGGCGAAAAACATCTTGATCGCTTTTTCTTCCAATTGGAACGGCGATAATATCGCCAGCGCTTTGGCGTTTTATTTATTCCTGAAAAAAATCGGCAAGAAGGCAGAAATAATTTCCAGCAAATCTGAAGACGGCACGGCCATGGAAATAAAAAGCAAGGCTTTTTCCTTTTTGCCCGGCTTTGCCGAAATTAAAAGAATCGCCCGGGAGATGAATAAATTCGTCATCTCGCTCAATTTGGGCAAAGCGAAAATCAAGGGCGTAAAATACCGCCTCGAATCCGGCGCGGCCAAATTCATCATCACTCCGGCCAAAGGAAATTTCACCGAAGAAGACGTGAAGATCGAAACCGAAGGAGCCAAATATGACCTGATCATCATCTTGGATACGCCGGATATGGAATCTTTGGGAAAAATCTTTTCCGAGAACACCCAATTTTTTTACAGCACGCCGATCATCAATATCGACCATCACTCCTCCAACGAAGAATTCGGCCAGATAAATTTGGTGCAAATCAATGCGGTTGCCACTTCGGAAATTATTTTTTCTTTATTAAGTTCTTATGAAGAAAATTTAATTGATGAAGATATTGCCACCTGCCTTTTGACCGGCATTATTTCCAAAACTAAGAATTTCAAAACCGCCAATGTCACGCCGGATACTTTAGCAGCCACTTCGTCCCTGATTTCCAAAGATGCGCGCCGCGAAGAAATCGTCAATAAATTATATCGTTCCCGCGGCATCGGCGTCCTGAAGCTTTGGGGAATAATCTTGTCCCGCCTGACTTACGCCAAGAACGGCCAAATCATCTGGTCGGCCGTCACTAATAATGATTTCATCAAAACCGACACTTCTAAGAACGATTTGAACGATATAATCGACGAATTAATCGCCAATATTCCCGAAGCTAAAGTAATCATAATTTTTTATGAAATTTCCGATGCGGCAGGAAATTTGACCACCAGTTTCCTGGTCCATTCCCCGAAAAACATCAACGTGCTTGACTTGACCAAAGATTATAACCCGAAAGGCGATGAAAAAATGGTCGAGATCGAAACCAAAAAACAGTTGGAAGAAATCAAGGAAGAAATAATCGAACTAATCGATAAAAAAATAAATCAGTATTCAGCTTAAATCAATTAGGCTTGAAAAAACTGATTTTACGTGTTAAATTGGTTATTGTTATATGCGTTCGGATTATGAGAGCGTCCTGAAGCTGCAGCTGGTTATCCGCGACGTCGCCTACGGCGCGCGCGGACCCGCTCACGGCCTTCGGCCGATGTAGCGGGGATCACGGCTCTTACTTGTCCCGCCACATTTTTCAAGTTTTTTCTACCCTGGGTGCGTAGCTCAGTTGGTTAGAGCACGGCTCTTATAAAGCCGGGGTCGATGGTTCAACTCCATCCGCACCCACCAATTACTAATTTGAAAAATGTGGCGGGATAAAGCCGGGGTCGATGGTTCGCCACGTCATCCGACGTGGCGCCCTGTCGAATGACAGGGCGAATCCATCTGGACGCACACAAAATATTAAGGGCAATTAGCTCAGTTGGTTAGAGCGTTACATTGACATTGTAAAGGCCACTGGTTCGAATCCAGTATTGCCCACCAAAATAAAAATGCCACTGCTTAGGTGGTTTTTTTAATATAATTATACATAAAAATGTGCTTTTGATATACTATAGGCATGCCCAAACAATGTTATAAAAAATCGAAAAAAAATATAAAAAGATTGATAATTTTTATATCTTTTATTTTTATCACAATCTTTAGCCTATTTTATTGGATAATGATACCAAAATATGCAGGCGTTGGATTGAGCGGGTTGTCATATTACCATCTCAACAGCCTCAAGAAATCAAAGCTCGTTAAAGTTGGCGATGTATATGTAAAAAATTCTAAAACCGTTTACTGTAAAGAAGCTGTAAATTGTAGCTTTTTTGGTTGCGATGAACCAGCATATGCAGTTATCCAAGGCGCAGATGCTAAAACTTTCCAAAAAACAGACGATTCAGCTTTTTATTATGCTAAAGATAAAAATCATGTTTATTACTACTGCAACAGGATAAAAGAATCTGATCCGGAAACTTTTAAAACTGTAAACGGTTATTACGCAAAAGATAAAAATAACGTCTACTACGGCATTGAAGCGTTGCAAGGAGCTGATCCAACCACCTTCACTTTAATTAAAACAATTGGATTTTCCAGCTATGCTAAAGACAAAAATAACGTATATATTAATAACGTCGTAATCCAAAGCGCTGATCCCTCAACTTTTACTTTGTTTAATTTTGGTTACGCAACCGATAAAAAACAAGCGTACTACAACGGCAACGTCATTCCGGATGCCAATCCCGAAACTTTTGAAGTAATCAAAGAGCTTAACTATGGTGCTTCAAAAATTGACTACGCCAAAGATAACAAAAATGTTTATACTAACGGTTCGATACTTCCAGGCGCTGATGGCAATACTTTCAGAATTATGGAATATTGGTACACTGCTGACAAAAATAACGTATACCTACATAACAAAATCATTCCTGAAGCCGACCCATCAACCTTTGAAGTTATAAAAAGAATAAGTGATAATATTGTTTACGAAAAAGACAAAAATAATATTTATTTTAATGATTTAATCATTCAAGGTGCCGACCCGGAGACCTTCCAGCTTATCGATGGCGACGCTTTTAATTACTATACAAAGGACAAAAATTACGTATACCATAACGACAAAATTGTGGAGTGGGCAGACCCCGCATCTTTCAAAGTAGCAAAATAATAACAAAACAATTTAAAAAATAAAACATACTACACGAAAAAATAATCAGTTCGAAAAATAAAAATATAAAAACACACCTGGTCTAATTTTAATTTTTAACTTTTTTATGCCTAGAAAATTTCAACGAAAAATCGAGGATTTTGTCTGCGAGAATTGCGGGGCGAAAGTAAAAGGCAACGGCTACACCAACCATTGCCCGGTTTGCCTTTGGAGCAAGCATGTCGACATCAATCCGGGCGACCGGGCAGCCGAATGCGGCGGACTGATGAAGCCGATTGACATCGAGCTTAAAAAAGGAGAATATGTTCTGACACAACAGTGTGCCAAGTGCAAGCACATTCGTAAAAACAAAATAACCAAGAAAGACAATATAAAAAAAGTAATCGAACTTTCGAAAAATAAAATCTTCACCATCTAAGGAGGAATTTATGGCGGCAGCCGGAGTAATAACCTTTGACGTGTTCGCCCAATTAATCTTTAAGGGAGACATGCTCTTGTCGCGCGGCGGATTATACGGAGAAATTGAGGGCATCGGAAAGATTGCCGAAATGGGGATGGACATAAACATCCGAATGTCCAGAACGGCCGCTACCGCCCATATCAGGAGAAAGGATGCCTTCTTTTTCCTGGAAACTGACGGCTGCGTGCAGCTCGTTGCCCAAAGAAACGGCGTGGATACCTTTATCGTCTCTTTGCATAGAAAAAAGTGGCGAGACATCCAGCCACTGGTGGAGAAAAAGTGATTCTGACCCCAAAAAACGGAAATGTCCCAAATCAAAATTTTCACCATCTAATCAGGAGGTGTAATGAATATCGAACCGATCGGTGCCGGCGGTTTTTTGGAAAAAATTTCTCCGAATGATCCGATCTTTTGTGCCGGCGGTCCGTCGGGATATATCGAGAGGATCACTAACGAGACTTTCACCATTTCGCTGATTATCACGATTCCGGATGTTAAAGTCGTAACTCATAATCTGCAAAAGGTGAATAGCTTCTTCCTGATAAAAACCGAGGAAGCTATCGTCTTGCTCTCGATTTCCAAAAGCGGCGACGTGACTGTCGTCCGGCCGCAACGCATCCAATAAAATTATTGTTTCACGGCAAATATGACATCGGAAGTCCTAACGGCTTCCGATTTTTTCTTGCTTAAAATGGCTAAAAATTATATAATATGGACGTAAAAACAATTCGATCATTACGAGGGGAAGCAGCGACAAAGCAGCTCCGACGGGATTGCTTCGCGAGGCGCTCGCAATGACAAATTAATATTATGTTCAAGCTATTTAAAAAGGGGTCGGGCCAGGATCTGCAAAACGCGCCCGAAAAACCGCATGCCTGGCAGCCGGAAGATTTCGAGGAAGGGCAATTATCGATCGACGTTTACGAAACGGAAAAAAATATCATTATCAAATCCACCATTGCCGGCGTCAAACCGGACGATCTGGATATCACTATCGATAATGATATGCTAACGATCCGCGGCAAACGCCATGACGAGGCGGAAAAAGAAGGGCGGGATTATCTCTATCAGGAATGCTATTGGGGCTCATTTTCCCGTTCGGTCATCTTGCCGGTTGAAGTGGACGCCAAAAAGATCGACGCCTCGCTGGAAAACGGGGTCTTGACTATCACTTTAAAAAAGGTTAAAAAGGCTGGTAAGGTGGGAGTTAAAGTTAAAAGTTAAAAGTAAGAAAGTTATAAAGTATTAAAGTTTTTTTCATGAAGTTTATTTTTAATATTGATAAAATTGAGGATGATGAAGCCACTCTTAATGACGGCGGAGGAAAAATAATCAATTGGCCCATAGACAAATTGCCTCTCGGCGCTAAAAAAAACGATAAGATAACTTTCTCTGTCGGCGAGGAGGATAATTTGGCCAAGGATATTTTAAATGAAATATTAGATCGGGGTTAAATTGTTACATTGCTAATCTTACTATTTTCGTTGCGTAACAATGTGGCAATGAGACAATTAAGCAATCACCATAATTCAATATGTTTTCCCATTCTCAAGAAATGACTGAAACAAATAAACTTCACCGGCATTGGCCGCTATACTCGGTGGCTGTTTTTTTTATTTTAGCCGATCTGGTTGCCGCGTCATATCTGATTTTTGAAGAATATTATCAGAACAAAATTTATCCGGGCGTGAGCATCGGCCAAATCCGCTTAGGCGGAAAAACCGCCGCTGAGGCGAAAAATATCCTGGAAGCCAAGATCAACGACATCAATCAAAACGGCTTAAAATTCAATTACGGCGAAAATGGAGCGACGATCATGCCGATAATTTCCTCTTTTAACGGCGATATCGCCCTGCAAATCATCACTTTTAACACTGATGATATAATCGAGCGCGCCTTGAGCGTCGGCCGCGGCCAAGGAATTTACCATAATACCGCGGCACAGCTGCGCGCCGCGCTTAGCGGCTGGAAAATTTTCTCTTTTTTTTCCTCTGACGACGAGCTGATCAAAAAAATGCTGGTCGACAATTTCGGCCAGTTCGCGGCGCCCGCGGAAAACGCCAAGCTCTTCGCCACCACCACGGTCCGATCGGAAAAAAAAGAAATTGTTTTGGGAGTAACCGACGAAAAGCTGGGCTATCAGTTTGATTATGACCAGGCGCTGCTTAAAATGAAAACCAATCTGGAAAAACTGGATAACTCGCCGATCGAATTATTCTCCGCCAAGGGTTATCCGGACATTAACAAAAAAGAGCTTGAGCCGTTTGCGGTTGATGCGCAAAAATTCTTGGATAATGCCGCCTTAACCTTGGTCTATGCTGATAAAAAATGGCCGGTAGCCAAAGAACAATTCGCCGATTGGCTAATGGTCGGCCGCGCCACCGGCAGCGAACTCGTTCTGGGTTTGGACGAAAATAAAATCAATGATTACCTGAAACAAAAGGCGGCGCCGCAAATCGAGGTGCCGCCGACTGACGCGCGCTTCGAGATCAAAGACGGAAAAGTGGTCCAATTCGTCAATAGCCGAAACGGCAAAAAAATCGACTTGGACCGGACTTGCCAAAATTTAAAAACCGATTTCTTGGCTGGAGGAAAAAATACGGTGACGATCGCCGTGGCCACGGTAACGAGCGCGATCACGGCCGACCAAACCAACAATCTGGGCATCACCGAGATCATCGGCACCGGCCATTCCAATTTTGCCGGCTCGCCCAAAAATCGCGTTCATAACATCGGGGTGGGCGCCGCTTTCTTGAACGGAATTCTCATCGCGCCGGGAACGGAATTTTCCACTGACAGTTCCCTGGGCGAAGTCACCGCCGCCACCGGCTATCTGCCGGAAATGACGATCATGGGCGATAAAACCGTGGCGCAATACGGCGGCGGCTTATGCCAGATCGGCACGACCGTTTTCCGCGCCGCGCTGGCTTCCGGCTTCCCCATTACCGCCCGCCAAGCTCATTCTTATCGCGTCGTCTATTACGAGCCGGCCGGCACCGATGCCACGATCTATCAGCCCTGGCCTGATTTGCGCTTTATCAATGACTCGCCGAATTACGTGCTGATCCAAACCCATTCCAGCGGCACTGATCTGTATTTTGATTTTTGGGGGACGAAAGACGGGCGCGTCGTCGAGCAAACCGCCCCGACCATTTATAATATCGTCAAGCCTCTGCCGACCAAATATACCGAAACTTTAAGTCTGCCGCCCGGCCAAAAAAAATGCACCGAACGCGCCCATAACGGCGCCGATGCCTTTTTTGATTACAAAGTCACTTATCCCGACGGCACGATCGCGGAAAAACGCTTCAAATCCCATTACGTTCCCTGGCGCGAAGTCTGCCTGATCGGCGTGGAAAAATTATCCACTTCAACGCCGGCCGCTATTCCGGTAAAATAATGATAATTATAAAAAGAAGGCTCGCTTGATCCCTCTTTTTTATTTTTTGGGTCAGCAACATAAAAAAGCGGCTGCCGGAGGGGGCAAACCGCTTGTATTAAACATTATTTTGAGCTTATTTGGTGGCATTTTCGACAAAGTCGAAAATATCCTTGACGGTTTGGATTTTTTCCGCGTCTTCGTCCGGAATCTCGATTTGAAGCTCATCCTCAATGGCCATGATCAATTCGACTTGGTCGAGCGAATCCGCTCCTAAATCATCAACGATGCTGGCCTGCGGGGTTACTTTGTCTTCTGCTACTCCCAGCTTTTCGACAATAATTTTTTTGATCTTCTGTTCCTTTTCCAACATGGCGCCTCCTCTTCTTGAGGTTTAGGTGAAAAATTGATCGGGATAGATTGAGATGGTTACAAAATTATTTTTACTGCAATTTGCTATTTTCAGCCGATACTTCGTCAAACTGGCGCAAAATGATTTTCACCGTAATGTTATTACGGCTCAAATCATTTTGCTGGTTTTCCTCGTCTCGGCTGAAAATATCTAAATTTCGTTACAAAATAGTTTTGTAACCATCTCATTTTAAAAAGCTAAAAAAGATCAATCAGATAATTATCTCATAATAAACCCTAAATAATTTTCTGTCAATGCTTTAAGCCAAACAAAAAACCGCCCTAAAGACGGCTTTTTCTGTTTTATCCGATATCTGATATCTGACATCCGAAATCCGGTCTAAGCCCGGCTCAAACGGGAAGGCAAGAAAATTTTCGTTAGGGTTCTTCGAGCCTGGTTCTGTTAGCGACGTTTTATCGTCACATCTTTCCAAAATAAATTTCGGAAACATTGAAACTTGTTAAAAAAGTTTCAAACACAACCAGGCCCAAAAATCCTAAGTGAAAATCCCCATGCTTGTCGTGCCTACCCCGTTTCAACCGGCCTTGATGATAATCCTAATCTACGAATGCATCCAAATCTACGAATATTCGGATGTTCATTTTCGGATTTAAAATTTTTTAAAATTACCAACAGATCATTACTGTAAATAATCAACAGACACTTTCAGAAAATCTTAATATAATATCACACCAATAAATAATTGTCAAGTGCTATTGTGGCCAAAAAAACCTAATTTTAGGCTTTATTTAAAAAATCGGCTAAAATTAAATGATTTTAACCAGATATTTCTCCGCCTTTAGGGCAAATTTTAGCCTATTTAGACCAAATTAAGTTGACAATGATCATCGGTTCGGATAGAATTTAAAAAACAAAAGGGGGTGAAAATTGAAAAAACAAAAAGTTGTCATCATCCAATTGTGTGTGGAAAACGGAAGCCGGGAAGGATTTAAGAAAGTTTCTTGTCTTGAAGAAGTTTCTGCTCAATCGGAAAACAAGCAATGGCAAAAAATTTCTTTGCAGGAATTGCTCGACGTGGGCTGGGAAATTAAAAATGGTTGGCCAATGGGCGGGGGAAATATTTCTACCGGCCAATGCGACGCAACAACTAAAATCGGCCCATTTGTGTCAATGATCCTGCTGGAAAAGGAGGTGCCATGAACTTTTTAAAAGTGTTGGCGCAGGAACTTTTAGTCATCATCGGCACCATAGTAATGGATCCGTTTTTGTTCAAGGTTTTTATTATCAGCCTTTTGCTCAGCGGGTTGGCGGCTAAAAGTCATTTTCCTTTCCATATTTTTTGGCCGTTGGATTTTCTGCTTGTTTTTATCGTTCTTTGGATTATTTTTTTATTTCTCATGGTCTTATCAATTATCAAGGCCTTGATTTCCGGCGGAGAAATAAAAATGAACGGTAAACGATCATGATTTTAAAGTCAGATAAAGAGGGCATTTCCGGCAAGCCCTCTTTTTTAATTTATGATATAATATAATCATTATAATATTAATAAAACAATGCTAATTGAGGTAAAAAATTTGGTCAAAGAATATCACAACGAAGACGTGGTCACCAGCGTGCTGCACGGCCTTAATTTTGAAATTAACAAGGGCGAATTTGTTTCGATCATGGGCCCAAGCGGCTCGGGCAAATCAACCTTAATGCATATTCTCGGCTTGCTGGAAAGGCCAAGCGGCGGAATTTACAAATTTGACAACCGCAACGTAGAAAATCTGGACGATAACGAGCTGGCCAGGCTGCGCAACGAAAAAATCGGGTTTGTTTTCCAGTCTTTTAATCTGCTGCCGCGCACGACCGTTTTAGAAAATGTAAAACTGCCGCTTTTGTATTCGGAGAAAAAAAATGACCCCGATGCCCGCGCCCGCCAAGTTTTGGAATCGGTCGGCCTGGGCCATCGCCTGGGATATTTCACTAATCAGATCTCTGGCGGCGAAAAGCAGCGGGTGGCGATCGCCCGCGCCTTAGTCAATGAACCGGAAGTTATCTTCGCCGACGAACCGACGGGAAATTTGGACTCTAAATCCGGCATCCAAGTGATGGAAATTTTCCAAAAATTGAATGACGATGGCCATACGATCATTTTAGTCACCCACGAAACCGCCACGGCCGAATATGCCGACCGGATCATCAAGATCCGCGACGGCGAGATCATCGGCGATGATAAAGTCCACAATAAACGAAGGGGCGATGGGAATGGCATCCTAAAGTAAAAAGTAATAAGTAAAAAGTTAAAAATATGCAACTAGATGACTTGAAAAAATTTATCAAAAAGGAAGATTTGAGACTGAAAAAACATTATGGCAACTATGCGGACGAAGAAAAGCGCATGCTTGTCAGAACGGTAAAACTTACCGAAGAATTAGGCGAGCTATGCGATGAAGTATTAAGTTTTAATTCCTTGCAAAGAAAAGACAAGCTGGATAAACATGATGTGGGCAATTTACCGGGAGAATTTGCGGATGTAATAATAACAACTTTACTGCTTGCGGAAACCATGAAAATTGATATCGAAAAATCCTTAAAACAAAAGATGGAAAAAATAAATAAACGTTATAACAAAAAATCTCGCGGTTAATTATTTAATTTTTACTTTTTACTTATTACTTTTTACTTTAAATGTTTAGCTTCATTAGACAATGCGCCAAGGCTTCGCTGTCTTCCCTTCTCGCCAATAAAACGAGAAGTTTTTTAACCATGCTCGGGATCATCATCGGCGTGGCCGCGGTAATTATGATCATGTCGCTCGGAGCCGGGGCGCAGGGTCTGATTATCAACCAAATTAAAACCTTTGGCACCAACAAGATCGGAATTCTGCCGGGCAAGGCCGAAGCCAACGGCCCGCCAGCTTCGGCTTTCGGCATCGTGGTCACCACGCTCAAATATGATGATATGCAAGCCTTGCGCAATAATCCCGACCTGCCTTATATTTCCGGCGCGGTGGCCTATGACAATTCTTCGGAAACCGTCAGCTATCACAACATTTCTTATACCACGACTGTCCAAGGCATAGCCGGCGATTATTTTACGGTCGAGGGCGGAGAATTGGCCGACGGCCGGTTTTTAACCGACACAGATAACCAAAGTTCAGCCAAGGTCGCCGTGTTAGGCGATCTGGTGAAAAAAGAGCTCTTCGGCGATTCGCCCGCGATCGGCGCCAATATCAAGATCGCTAACCATATTTTTCAAGTCATCGGCGTCATGAAAAAACGCGGCAAAATCCTAATCCAGGATTATGACGATCTGATCATCATCCCCAACCAGACTATGCGCAAGACGATCCTGGGTATTGATTACTTGAATTTCATCCGCGCCTCGGTCGGCAATGAAAGCCGCATGGCGGAAACGGTCAATGAAATAAAAATGATCCTGCGCACCCGCCATGATATCACCGACCAATCGGGAAACACCGATGATTTCAATGTCCGCAACAGCGCCGACGCCTTGACCTTGATTGAAACAGTCACCAATGCCTTGAAATTTTTCTTAACCGCCATGGCCGGACTTTCGCTCTTGGTCGGCGGCATCGGCATTATGAATATCATGTTAGTCGCGGTGAACGAGCGAACCCGCGAGATCGGCCTGCGCAAAGCGGTCGGCGCTTCCAGTACCAATATCATTACGCAATTTTTAATCGAAGCGATAATCATCACCACTTTGGGCGGGATCATCGGCATCATCGTCGGCACGCTTTTATCTTTCGTCGCCACTTTAATTATCAGGAGCTTGGGTTATGATTGGCAATTTTCCATCACCTTATTTTCCATCGTTATCGCCATCGGCGTTTCCGCCACCATCGGCCTGATCTTCGGCAGCTATCCGGCCGGCCGCGCTTCCAAGCTTGATCCGGTGGAAGCGCTACGCTACGAATAAATGTAATACGAATGCCATACGAATACATACTAATTTCGAATATGTTTTTAGCAAGCATTCGTTATATTAGTATGTATTCGTATTCATTAGTATTACAATATAATTGTGAATATCTACGGCCTCTCCAAACTATCGCTCAAGTCAATGTCGTCGAATAAGGTTCGGACGTTTTTAACTTTGCTCGGCATCGTCATCGGCGTGACCAGCATCATGATAATTTTCTCGGCCGGAGCGGCGGTCAACGGCTTGCTTTATAACCAGATCGCTTCCTTCGGCACTAATATCATCGAAACGGAGATCAAGGTTCCGGTAGACAAGAAAAAATCCGGGACCGGCGGCGAGATCAGTTCCGGCATCAGTTTGGTGATGGGCACGCAGATCACCACCCTGACTCTTGAGGACATGGATAAAATAAATAAATTGCCCAATGTCATAGCGAGCTACGGAGCAATCATGGGCCAGGAGCAGATCACTTTTGCCAGCCAGAGAAAGATCATCACCCTCTTCGGCGCCAACGCCAGCTTTATCAATATCGACCAAAGCAAAGTCGGAGAAGGCCGTTTTTTTACCGATACTGAAGACCGGACGCTGGCGAAAGTCGTGGTGATCGGCTCCAAAGTCAAAACCGACCTATTCGGAGATTCCGCGGCCGTAGGACAGGAAGTAAAGATCGGCAAATTGAAATACACCGTGATCGGCGTGATGAAATCCCGGGGCGCGGCCAGCGCCGGCCTGGATTTCGATACTTATGTCTATCTGCCGCTCCGCACCATGCAAAAAAGAGTGCTCGGCATCAATTATGTCATGTATATGGTCCACGAAGTGAAAGATTCCGCGCAAGCTGATGTCACTGCCCAGCAGATCACGGGAATTTTGCGCGACTCGCATCATATCACTCCGGACATTGACCCGGCTACGGGCCAGGCAACCACCAATAAAGACGATTTCCGCATCACCACCATGAAGGAAATGGTCAAAATGTTAGAAACAGTCACTAACGCTCTGACAATCTTGCTTTTAGCCATCGTGGCCATCTCCCTGATCGTCGGCGGAGTGGGCGTAATGAATATTATGTATGTCGTAGTCAGCGAGCGCACGGCCGAGATCGGTTTGCGCAAAGCGGTCGGCGCCCGCTATCACGATATCATCGGGCAATTTTTGGCCGAATCGGTCTTGGTCACTTTTTTTGCCACCTTGGTCGGCATTGTTTTAGGCGTGGCCATTTCCTTTTTAGTTTCAGTGGGCGCCAAAAGCCAGGGGATCGATTGGGTTTTTGACGTACCGCCGCAGGCTTTTGCCGTGGCTCTGGCTTTCTCGGTTATCTGCGGAGTTCTCTTCGGCCTCTTGCCGGCGCGCAAAGCCGCCCGCCTTGACCCGATCGTGGCCTTGAGAAACGAATGATAAATGATCAATAATGGATGATAAATTAGTTAAAATAATAGCTAATATTAAATATTTATCACTAATTGCTATTGACTTTTTATTATAAATGTTATATGATAATCAAGGTTCATTTTTATCCGAATATTCAACAATAAACTTCTTTCGGAGGAATAGAAAATGGAAGATCTTAATCTTTATCTGAAAAATTGCCTGCTAAATAAGACACCGATCCAGACAGACCTTCTTAATGCCGTGGCTTACGGCAAAATCTCCGGCAACGAAAAAACTGACACAAAATCGGGCGACGAGCACGCGATAAAATTTTATGGCATGCTTAATACCGAAAGCCCGGAGTTGCTCGAAGTGATCGGCGTGGCCGCGAATGTCGCGCTGCGGTTCAAGCAAAACAACGCGGCGATTATTCTTTTCGGCGAGGGCGGATATTACCCCCTTATTCACAAACATCATCAAAAAGGCGATGCGGTTAAAATCGCCAAAGAGGCGATTAATCCCGCTGGAGTCAAAAAAGATCTTAAAGTAGCGCTTGTTTAATACAAAATCATTTTTCTCTTTCAAGGAGGTTTCTTATGGGAGTTTTCATTCCGGAGCACCGTACGGTCGAGCAAGTTCTCAAGCTAATCAGCGAAAAGGGACTTGACATGGTCGTTGAACTTAACGGTGGCGGGAAAGCAGATGTCCGGCCCGGCTTTCAAATCAAAGACGGAGCGGTTATCGGCCGCTCGACAGGGGTCAATGTCGTCAGCATCCCGATCAGAAATATTCACGCCATTCTCAAAATCGACGGCAAGAACGTTCTGGGACGGGAATTGCCCCTGTCGAAGAAACATGTTTCTTGCTACCCCGGCGCCAAGGGTCATGCTGAGTCGCCCCTGGCCAATCCGCCATCAGCGTCAGAGATCGCCGAGGGTGTTGCAACCAGACCGGATGTTTCTTCGATCTAAATTTACAACAAGAACACAAAAGCCAGCAAAATAGCTGGCCTTTTTTTATTTATTATCTCTTCTCTGGCCGCGCCGCGCGTCCGCGGGCAGGCTTTCTTATTTCTTATTTGATCTAAGATATTTTCTGCCTTTCAATTCTTCCGGAAAATATTCCTGCCCGGTCGAATCCTCCAATGGCGTATATTTATAATCTTTGCCATAATTTAAATCTTTCATCAATTTAGTCGGCGCGTTGCGGATGGCCAGCGGCACTTGCAGGTTGCCCAGCTCGGTCGCGTCTTTTTCCGCCTGCCCATAAGCCAGATAAGCATCAATACTTTTCGGCGATTTGGCCAGATAAATTACCAATTGCGCCAAGTGAACTTTGCATTCGGGCAAGCCGAGATTTTTGCAGGCGTCCCAAACCGAAGTCGCGAGCATCAGGGCGCTGTTGTTGGCCAAGCCGACATCTTCCGAAGCGAACCTGATTAAGCGGCGGGCAATATAAATCGGATCCTCGCCGGCCACCAGCATCCGCGCCAGCCAGTACAAGGCCGCATCCGCATCGCCGCCTCTTAAAGATTTATGCAAAGCGGAAATAATATTGTAATGCTCCTCGCCGGTTTTATCATATAAGAGATTTGGATGAGCGATTACTTCCTTGACGAGTTCGTCAGTGATTTCATTTAACACACCCCCCACTTCGTTCTGCTCCGCAGAACTTCGCGGGGCAAGCCGTCCGCGCGGCGCGGCCACCCCTCTTTTTAGAGGGGATTTTTTGTGATCTCCTTTTTCGGAAAAGTCCCCTCTTGAGAGGGGTGCCGAGCCCGGCGAGGCGGGGTGTGTTATCACTTTCGAGCAAGCTTCCAAAATATTTAGACCGGTCCGGGCATCGCCGTTGGATAAATGGGCGAGCAAAGCCAGCGTATCATCGGAAATTTTTACTTTTAATTCTTTCGCGCCATGCTTGATTATTTTTTTTAATTCTTCTTCGGTTAATCTTTCCAAAACCACGACCTTGGTGCGCGAAAGCAAAGCTGAGTTAACGGCAAAGCTGGGATTTTCCGTAGTGGCGCCGATCAAAGTTAAAGTCCCGCGCTCGACATGGGGCAAGAGCGCGTCCTGCTGGGCCTTGTTCCAGCGATGGATCTCGTCGATGAACAAGATCGTTTTTTGCCCCAGCCGTTTATTTTCTTCGGCGCGCTTGATCACTTCTTTAAGTTCGCTTTTCCCCGACTCGACGGCGGAGAATTCAATAAAATCCGCGCCGGTCTTATTGGCGATGATCGCGGCTAAAGTGGTTTTGCCTGATCCGGGCGGACCCCAAAAAATTAGCGACGGCACTTCATCGGCTTCGATGGCTTTATATAAAAAGCTTCCCGGCTTGATAATCTTTTCCTGGCCGACAAAACCGCCTAAATCCTTGGGTCTTAAGCGGGCGGCCAAGGGCATGCCGGCGTAAATTGGTTGATTGGTTTTCTTCATCATATTTACCAAATTTTATCACTCGGCCGGACGTTTAGCAACCGGATAATTGCTTGACAAAAATATATTATTCAGATAATCTAATCTATTCTTTGTCCTTTCGCAAAAAACCGCTTAAGAATTTAGGCGTGGTTTATATACACACATTTAACCAAGTGAGGAGGTGTCTAATGGCACGACGCAGGAAATTGTCGGTAGGATTGTGGACGGTAGGGTACAAGGGCGTGGATCCTTTTGGCGGACCGATACTTGATAAAAGTTCGGTCATCGAGAATCTGAACATTCTCATCGTAGCCAAAAAGGCGGGGTGGATCGATTATTTCTCGCCGCACGATGACGATATCGTCACCTGGGATCCCAATAATCCCAATGACTATCTTGACGAAAAAAGCGCGGTCCGCAAAGAATTGGCGGAAATCAAAGCGATCCTGGTCAAGGGAAAACTGCCGGTAAATATGATGACCTGCTCGCTGCATGGCCATCCGATCTTCGCCAACGGCGGCTTCACCAATCCCAATCCGGTTGTCCGGATGATGGCTGTGAAAAAAGCGATGCGGGCGGCCTGGATCGGCAATTATCTCGGCGCGACCCAGGTTACTTACTGGGTGGCCAGAGACGGTTTTGAATCGCCGGTAATGATCAGCCCGGATAACGGCGATCCTTATACCTGGCTCAAAGAAGCCCTGGATACTATTTCTTCTTCCTGCCAGCAGAATAACTATTCCATCATACGGGGCACGATCGAACCGAAGGCCAACGAACCGCGCGGTTTCTCTTTTCTGCCGCTCGTCGGTTCGGCTCTGGCTTTCATCAGCAAGCTGGACAATCCGGCTTTCTGGGGAGTCAATCCGGAAATTCCGCAGCATTCGGCCATGGTTTGCGCCAGTCCCTTTCTGGAAATCCAGCAGGCGGTCTGGGCGGAAAAATTATTCTTCCTCCATGTCGGCGGACAGATTTCAGGACAGTTCGACAATGACTTTCCCCTGTTCTTCGGCCCGGACAATTGCAAGGTGATGGTCCATATTTTCCGTTTCCTCGAAGAAAGCGGCTGGGAGGGAATCGTGGAATTCGATTGTCATGCCCTACGCTCTGATCTGGCGGCCGGAAAAGAAAACTATCGCGAAATCATGCTGCAGTTCCTGGCCTACAACGCCAGAATGTATCGGATGATCGAGCAAATCCTGGTGCCCAGAATTCTGGCTAATGTAAAACTGAGCGAAGCCGTCTTAAGACTGAGCAGGCCGGAATATCTGGGGAGGGAATTAACCAGACAGTATGAAGACATCCTTTCTTCCGCTCCCGGCACGGAAAAAACGGAACTGATACTTAACCAGCGTCTTCCGGTGAAAGAAATTCTCATGAACCGGCAGAATGTTCTGGCCGCGGAAGAACAGTTCAACCTCTCTCTTTACGGAGTCACCGAAGAAATGCTCGACATGGTCATGGCGAACGAATAAACCTTATCGGAGAAAGAGACGATAAAGCCCGGAGAATTCTCCCCGGGCTTTTTTATTTTTTTTGAAACAAAAAAACGGCTTTTCGAAAAACCGTTAAATATTTTTGCTTTTAATCATCCCGAGGCTGATCCGCCTTGGGCGGATTTTTCACTTTTAACTTTCTACTTTTTACTTTTGTGGCCCGTCCCGTATGATAACTTAACACCCGCCAAAGGATATGCGCCACATAGCCGGCGATAAAACCGCCCAGCATATCCAGGGCGGCCAGGGAATTAAGATGAATGCCGAAAAGCGGGACAATCCACCCAAAAATATGCCAGCCTTTCAAAAATAAAACCAACCCGGCAAAAGCGCCCAGATAACTCCCCGCCATTTTTAGCGGATTGACAGTATCTTTATCCATAAATTTAATTGTCTTTAATGCTTCATCGCATCAAAAAATTAATTAATTTCCTTGCAGCGCGCATTGGAAAATTTTGGACCAGACGCGCAGCGTGGAAACCGTGCAAAATTTCACTGTTTGAGCGAGCGTCCAGCGAGCGAGTTTGAAATTTTGCTAGGTTTCATAGCGGAGCGTCCCAAAATTTGTCCAGCGCGCGATTTTTTGTGCCACTTTTTTCTAAAAAAAGTGGCAAAGATGTTGATAATATTATATCATCTTCCTCTTTTCCAATATATATTCTTCCGGAAACCATTCGCCGCGCAATTCGCCGGCCAGAAAAAAAGAACCGGTGACTAAAATCAAATCATCTTTGGCTGCCGACCTTTTGGCCGCGGCCAGCGCCTCGTGCGGATCAACAAAAACGCTAATTTTTTTCTTGCTCAATTTTCTGGAAATTTGGCTCATTTTACCTAAAAATTGAGTTTTCCTGTTTTCATGCAAAAATCTGGTCAAATAAATCCTATCGGCAAGCGGCACGATCTCCCGTAAAATTCCTTCGGCATCTTTATTTTTAGACAAGCCGATCACCAGATGCAATTTTCGGTAGAAAAACTTGCTGATGAATTCAGCGGTGGTTTTCATTTTATCGACATTATGCGCTCCATCCAAAATAACTTTTGCCTGCCGCGATATTTTTTTTCCTTGTCGGGCCTCGCCCGCCGCAGCCTTAGCGAAGGCGGGCTTGTCCACCGCAGCCTTAGCGAAGGCGGGCATTTCTTCCAGGCGGCAAGGAACGAAAACAGCGGCAATTCCTTTTTTAAACGCGCGGAGATCGGCGCCGACAATTTTTTTTACCGCCGCAAAGGCCAAAACCGCGTTAGCCGCCTGATGCTCGCCGACCAATTTGGTTTTAAATTTTTCACCTTCATATTCGAACTCGACGCCCGACAAATCGTTGGCGATGATTTTATAATCGCCGTTGATCCGCCGGAACGGAACTTTCTTAGTTCGGCAAATATTCTGAAAAATCCGACAGATCCGCGGATCGCGTTCAGCGGTAAAAAATTTTCCTCCCGGCTTAATGATGCCGGCCTTGTCCCGGGCGATTTTCTCCCTGGTCTTGCCCAAAACATCGGTATGATCCAAACCGACATTGGTGATGATTTGCACGGCGGATTTTTTTATCGCGTTAGTCGCGTCGAATGAGCCGCCGATACCCGCCTCCAAAACAACATAATCGCATTTATTATTTTTAAAATAAACCAAAGCCGCGGCCAGCATAGTTTCAAAAAACGACGGACAGCCATAGGGGCTGATCGCGGCGCAATGTGAAAGAAACGGCTTAAGCCGTTCGATAATTTCCAGGAGCTCCCGCGCCGAAATCAGTTTATTCCCCAAATGGATCCGTTCAGTAACAGAAGAAAGGTGCGGAGAAACGAAAGCGCCGACTTTAAATCCGGCCGCGGCGAGAATCGAGGAAACAAGCAGAGTCGTGGAAGTTTTTCCCGAAGTGCCGGTGAGGTGGATAAAACGCAAATTCCGATCAGGGTTGCCTAAAAGCTTGAGTAAAAAACGCAAGCGCTTGATAAAAAATCTCCTTTTATCCTTGCGGCGCCGGCCGCGGTTTTTAGCTAAAAAAGATATCGGACCGGGAATATTGACCAATGATTCTAAAAATTTTTTGGCAGCAATGAATTTGGCGTTTTTCATTTTCAGCTAATTTAAAAAAATAGATATGTGATTATTTTGAGGGCGGCGCCTTCGCGAGAGCGAGACCGATCGCGCCGGCATTTTTTCGCCTCCGATTTTAAGCGCCAGCCGCAATCATCAGTTTAAGCCATAACCGAACTTTTGTGAAGTTGGAAAAAATTAAAATATTTTCCCGGCCGGCGCGATCCAAATCCGTTTTATTTTTTAATGGTGATAAACGGCTGATTCGCCAAATTTATGGCTAAAAATAATAAAATTTACCATTTTTAGCTGTGCACTTTTTTTCCACACCGCAAAAACTTTAACATCCCGAGTTTTTGTGTTATAATTTACGTTGTAACAAAACTCACAATAATGAATAAGTAAATAATCTTATGAGGAGGATAAGAAATCTTTTTTTGTCGAGCGACGGTAAAATTGTTTCGCTTTTTTATTCGCACGGTTCAGGCGCCCAACAAGTTCACAAATTGGCGGAAAGCGCGGACACTCTGACTTTTACCCCGACGGCAAAAAAATTATCGATTGACGGCGAAAAGATCGATAAGTGCCATAATTTTCGCCTCAGCAAATTGGGCAACAAACATCTGCTTTCCTATGAAAAAGGCGGAAGATTTTTTAGCGCCGTTTCTGACGCGCTAAATCACTGGAAAACGGTCACGGCCTTGAATGGAATCAAAGCCGTCGGCACGGTTGTGCCTGATTTTTATTATGACGAGGACCGGGTGATGTATCTTGGGGAAAAGAAAAGCATGAAGATCGCCTATTCGGTTGATTTGAAAAAATGGCGTCTGGCGAAAATCGAATTATTAAAGACTCGGCCGGGAAAATTCGACGCGCTAGCGGTCGTGCCGGCCGCGGTGTTTGTCCGCGACGAAGGCCTGGCTTTGGTTTATTACGCCGAGGACAAGCAAAAAAGATTTTCCTTAGGCATAGCTTTTTTCAACAAGGATAATCCCGAACAACTTATTTGGCGCTCCGACCTGCCGCTTTGGACGCAAGACGACAAGGAGAAAATTGATCCGATCTCGATCGTCGAATGGAAAGGCAGTTTGGTCTTTTATTACGAAGATTCCAAAGGCCAGCTGATTTCCGTTTTCTTGCCCGCCGTTTGGTATGGGAAAAACGCCAACCCGTCCCTGGCCAAAAAACTTCTCAAAAAATCGAAAACCAATCCTCTGTTCGGGCCCCGGGCCGAAAAATCTTGGGAGTCGGTGGCCGCCTTTAACCCGACCGCTTTCCAGCATGACGGCAAGATTTATCTGCTCTATCGCGCCATCGGCGACGACAATATTTCCGTGATCGGCTTGGCCACTTCGACTGACGGCATTCACATCGATGAACGCCTCGACGAGCCGATTTATATGCCCCGAGCCGGCTTTGAGGGAACTTCGGGCAATATCGATTTCCAGACCGCGGCGCGCTATTCTTCCGGCGGCGGCTGGGGCGGCTGCGAGGATCCGAAAGTCGTCAAGATCGGCGACCGGGTTTATATCGTTTATGTCGCTTTCAACGGCTATCCGGAAACCAATATCGCTTTAAGTTCGATCGCCTTAAAAGATTTTCTTAACCGCAAATGGACGGCTTGGAAAAGACCGGTCTTGATCACTTCGCTTGATCTGAACACCAAAAATCCGGCGATCATCAAGGAATATCTGGAAGATCGCCCCTGGGTGCGGAATATCGGCATTGGCGCCAAAAACCCGGCCATCTTGCCGGAAAAGATCAGGGGCAAATACGTGATCTTCCATCGCATCTGGCCGAATATCGTCATTGATTATGTTGATGATCTGGATTTTGACGGCAAAAAATTTCTCAAGGGCCAACACATCATTCCCGCCCGGCCCAATACCTGGGACAGCCACCGGATCGGCATTGGCGGCTCGCCCTTGAAAATCAAAGAGGGCTGGTTGGTATTCTATAACGCGATCGATCGGCGCGACATGAGCAAATACAAGATCGGCGCGATGATCTTAAAACACGACGAGCCGGAAAAAGTGCTTTATCGCACCACGCTTCCGGTGCTTGAGCCGGAAGAAGATTATGAAAATAGAGGGCACAAATACGGCGTGGTTTTCGCCGGCGGCTCCGCCATCAAAGACGGCCAGCTCTTCCTTTATTATGGCGGTTCGGACAAATATGCCTGCGTCGCCACCGCCCCGCTCAATAAGTTCGTCAAACAGCTGATCGAAGGCGAAGCGCCGAAGATGAAGAAGGTAAAATTGGATCACTAATAACAAAAGCTTTAGATCATAGAGCAAAGATCAAAGAACAAGAAACAACTTTATATTTTTTTGCTCTTTGTTCTTTGCTCTATGATTTTTTTTAGCAGCAGCAATGGAAGTTTTTATCGTCGTTAAATTTTAAAAATAAATGGTATTCAACCGCAGGGCAGGCACTCGCACCCATCTTTTCTAAAAGGTATCCTCGCCGCAAGCGTCTGCCAGCCGGCGGAGAGATCTTTATCATCGCTCGCTCGGAAATAATCCCCCGCAAAATGCGGGGATTATTTCGCTCGCTTCGCTTGATAACCAATCTTATCGGCGCTCGCTCGGAAATAATCCCCCGCAAAATGCGGGGATTATTTCGCTCGCTTCGCTTGATAACCAATCTTATCGGCGCTCGCTCGGAAATAATCCCCCGCAAAATGCGGGGATTATTTCGCTCGCTTCGCTTGATAATAAATTTTAATATTTTATCTTATGGCTATCGCCAAACGCTACCTCAATAATCCGATCCTCCTGCCGCTCAAATATCACGCCTGGGAAGCGGAAGAAGTTTTTAACGGCTGCCCGGTCAAAGAAGGCGGAAAGATCCATCTTTTTTACCGCGCCATGTCCAGCCGGAGGAATATTTTCGGCGCGGATATGAACATTTCCTCTATCGGCCATGCCATCGGCCGATTCCAAAAACCTTTTGTTAGCCGCCAGCAATTCATCAAACCCGGCGATGATTGGGACAAATACGGCTGCGAAGATCCCCGCGTCACCAAGCTCGACGGCAAATATTATATTTTTTATACCGCCCTTTCCCGCTATCCGTTCACGGCTGACGGCATCAAGGTCGGCGTCGGCGTCACCCGCGATTTTAAGACCGTGGAAAAACACCAGGTCACGACTTTCAATTCCAAAGCCATGGCGCTTTTTCCGGAAAAGATCAACGGCAAATATGCCGCGATCTTAACCGCCAATACTGATCAGCCGCCGGCCAAGATCGCCTTGGCTTATTTTGACGAGGAAAGAGAAATTTGGTCAAAAAGATACTGGAACAACTGGTACAAGAATATCGACAAATACAAGATCAATTTCAATCAGCCGCAAGAAGATCATATTGAATTAGGCGCGGCGCCGATCCGCATCAGGGAAGGCTGGCTCCTGATCTATTCCCATATCCGCAATTATTTCCGCGGCAATCCGACCTTTGAGATCCGGGCCGTCTTGCTTGACGCCGAAAATCCGGCCAAGATAATCGGCCGCACGGAAAATGCCCTGCTCGTTCCGGAAGAGCCTTATGAAGTTTACGGCAAAGTGCCAAAAATAGTTTTTCCGGCCGGAGCCTATATCGACGGTGATAACTTGCATATTTATTATGGCGCGGCTGATACGGTTTGCTGCGCGGCCAGATTCCTTTTGAGCGCCGTGGTCAAGGATCTGCTTGCCACGCCGGAAACGGAATTTTCTTTGAAGCGTTTTGAAAAAAATCCGATCATCAAGCCAAATCCAAAACATCCGTGGGAGGCAAAAGCAACTTTTAACGCCGGCGCGATATACGAGGGAGGGAAATTTCATATCCTTTATCGCGCCATGTCGGCTGATAACACTTCCGTCCTGGGATATGCTTCTTCGAAGGACGGCTTTACTATCGATGAGCGCTTGCCCCAACCGGTTTATGTTCCCCGCGAAGATTTTGAAAAAAAAGGCGTGCCGGGAGGGAATTCCGGCTGCGAAGATCCGCGCTTGATGAAATTCGGCGACCGCATCTATATGCTTTACACCGCTTTTAACGGAGCCATTCCTCCGGGCATAGCCATTACCTCGATCTCCCGCGATGATTTTCTGGCCAAGCGCTGGAATTGGGGAAAACCAGAAGTAATCTCGGGCGCGGGCAAAGACAATAAAGACGCGGTTATTTTTCCGGAAAAGATCAAAGGCAAATATTATATCCTGCATCGCCTGAACAATGGCATTGATATCCATTCCCGCGATGATCTGAATTTTGAGCGGAACGAATTGAGCGAGGAAACCGGCTGGGCTGAACCGAGGGCCGGCAAATTCGATAGCCGCAAGATCGGCATCAACGGCGTGCCGATCAAAACCAAATACGGCTGGCTGGCGCTTTACCACGGCGTTTCCGACGAAGACAGTTCCTACCGCTTCGGCGCCTTTCTTTTGGATCTGGATAATCCGGAAGAAATATTGGCGCGCACGGAAAATCATATTTTTGAGCCGGTGAAAGATTATGAAAAAAGCGGCCAAGTCCACAATGTGGTTTTCTCCTGCGGTTCGGTCTTGCGCGGCGACACGATCTTCGTTTATTACGGCGGCGGCGATACCACCTTGAACGTCGCCACTGTTTCGCTGAAAAAATTATTGGCCGAGCTTTATGCCAGCTGCCATGGCTGTGCTTGGTAATGGATAATACTAATTCCACGAATCTAAAAAAATAATTTTTCAGTAATAAAAAAGGAGATGTGATGAACATCTCTTTTTTATTGCTTTTTTATTGCTTTTTTATTATCAAGCGAAGCGAGCGAAATAATCCCCGCATTTTGCGGGGGATTATTTCCGAGCGAGCGCCGATAAGATTGGTTATCAAGCGAAGCGAGCGAAATGATCCCGCGCCTCGCAGGGATCATTTCCGAGCGAGCGATGATAAATACTTCGTCCGGCGGCACGCGAAGATACCTTTTAGAAAAGATGGGTGCAGGACTCTGCCCTGCGGTTGAATACCATTTATTACTTGGTGACCAGCGGAACAAAAACAAACCCGGGGAATTCTTTAATGGCTATTTTGCCGTTGGTTTTCACCGCTCTGATAATGGAATTATTTACCGGGCAAACCAATATTCCGCCTTCAGCTAGTTGCGCGATCAATTCGCGCGGCAGCTCGGTTCCGGCGGCCGAGACCAGAATGCGGTCAAAAGGTTTTTCCCGGGCAAACCCCAATACTTCAGTCGCTTTAACAAGATGAATATTAGGACGGGAAGATAAAATTTTTCTCGAACTCTCCACCAGACTGTCGATCATTTCCACTCCGTAAATTTCAGAATTGCCGGATATTTCGCTCAATAATTCCAGAACATATCCCGAACCGCTGCCCACTTCCATGATTTTTTGTTCATCTGCTATTTTCAGCAGAGCGAGCATAAAGGCGATGGTGGAAGGCTGGGAGATTGTGGCGCCGTGCCCCAGCGGGAAAGCCTCGTCATCGTAAGCGAATTTTTTGAATTTTTCGGGAAAGAATTTTTCCCGGTCCACTGCCGCGAAAGCAGCCGCTATTTTATCGGAAAATCCTTTTTCCTTCAATTTTTGAAGTAACTGATCTTTATTCATAAAATTTCAACTTGAGAGAAATCCTTGCCGTAAATATCAAAAAACTTGGGCCGTAAAAACTTCCAATTTCACATTAGGGTCATTTTTGTAGCAATCGGGCGGCAAGCCGGCTTTCTGAAAACAAAGCTGGCTCAAAAATTCTTCTAAGCCCCAGCCGGTTTCAACCGCCACTTGGGGCAAAAACACTCCTTTGTTCCGTCCGCGGGAAACAATTACGCCATCTTGGCCTAATTTTATTTCTTGCCAATTTTTTATTTCTTTCGGTTCGGACAAAACGCTGATCTCGTAATCCAGTTCGGACAATTCTTCGGCGCTTACCGGCTCAAAGCGATTATCTTCGGTCGCGGCCGCGATCGCCATCGATCTGACATTTTCCCAAAGCGGTTTGCCGGTCGAAATGATCAAGCCGATACAGCCTCTTAACTCGCCTTTTTTATTGATCGTCACAAAAACCCCCTCCGGCCTTTTTAACCGTTCGTCAGTTATTTTAAAATCCGTGATCTTTCCGTCCTTAACAAAATTTTCTACCGAAATTTTGGCAATATTTCGCAATTCTTCCCGTTGCTCTTTATTCAAAAAGGCCTCGCTCATAATATTTTTAATTTGTCCCGAGGCAAGCTCGGGATGCCGATTTTACATCGGCATAATTTTTAATTTGTAATTGAAAATGCGACCGCCCCATAGCCCACCACCGATTCTTTGTCGCCGATCGGCACATCGCCGCTATTGGCGTACTTTAAGATTTTCGCTTGCCAGCTTCGTTTATCGGCTAAGTCCATTCCTGTTTTTACCGCCTCCCAGCCGCAAAGCAGGGTTTCTTCGCCCGCGACTCCCGATGCCATTATCGCCGAAATATGTTTATCTAATTCGCCGATTATTCCCTGTTCGATCAAGGCTAAAGTCTTTTGATCGATCCGCTGGGCGTCTTGGTAGGCGGGATAATGCGACATATCGGAACTGATTACCAGCAAATCATCTTTGGTTAATGTTGTCTCCAGAGCGTCAGCTAACTGCCGATAGTTATCATTTTCCATATTACCCAAAGCGATCGGCACAATCTTGAAACCGGGCGTTAAAACAGTTTGCAGCCAGGGCAATTGCACTTCGATCATATGATCCTGGTCATGGATCGAACCGAGGATCTTTATTTTTTTCTCCTTGGCGATAAGTTTAGCCGCAAATTCTCGGTCAACTTCAATGTCTCCCAATGGCGTTTGCCAAGCGTCATGATCATCGATCACTGCCCCGTTAAAATAAGAAGTGTGGGAACTGCCGATCAGCACCACCGTTCTGAATTTCCGTCCGGCGATCGCCTGATAGGCATAAGCCGCCACCGGTCCGCTAAAATTATAACCGGCATGCGGCACCATGATCGCGCGTATTTTATCGCTTGGCGCCTTCGGTTTGGCCGCTGCCAAGTATTTTTTTATTTTTTGCGCCAGCGCTTGCGCCTCGGCCGGATAAAAACTTTCCGCCGCGGCCGGCTGCCTGATTGAATTTTCCATAACTTTCATATAAATCTGTTAAATATCCAATATCAAATAATAAATATCCAAAAAAATAATTAAATATTTAAATATTTTTTGGTTATTTATTATTGGTTATTTGTAAATATTTGTTCACCGCATTTAAGACATTTGCCGTTCTGATCAAACCGTTTTACTTGGTAATAAATCCGCTCAATGGCGAGCTCGCCGCAATTGGGGCAATAAGTATTATCTTTGTAGCCGGAAGCATAAACAAAATTTAATCCTGCCTCTTTGCCGATCTTATAAGCTTCTGCCAAAATTTCCCGGCTGGTTTCCGGCAACTCTTTTAATTTCCAGGAAATTTCCGGGGAAAAACGGGATAAATGCCAGGGCGTGTCCTTGCCCAATTCCTTGGCGATAAATTCCGCGATTTTTTTAAGCATCGCCAGATTATCGGAAAGCGTCGGGATCACCAGCGTAGTAATTTCCAGATGAACGCCTTTTTTTCCGGCTCCGTCAGAGTCTCGCGCAGCGGACTCTGACGCGATTCTCTTCAGATTTTCCAGGATCGGTTCGACCCGGGCATGGCATACTTTATTATAAAACGGATCTGCCATTGATTTCAAATCAATATTGGCCGCGTCCAGATAAGGAATAATTGCCTCAAGACAGTCAGGCGACATAAAACCATTGGAGACCCAGATGTTTTTTAATTTCTCCGCCCTGGCCAATTTCATAATATCCAAAGCATATTCAGTAAAAATGGTCGGCTCATTATAAGTATAGGCGATCGATTGGCACTGGGCGCGCTCGGCCCCGGCGATAATTTCCTCGGGCGCGACAAATGGCAATTTTGTCTTATCTAATTTTGATTGGGTAATCTCATAATTATGGCAATTGGCGCAGCGGAAATTGCAGCCCAAAGTGCCCACCGAAAAAGCCGAAGAGCCGGGCAAGAAATGATAGAGCGGTTTTTTCTCGATCGGGTCGATATTGATCGCCGCCGGCCGGCCGTAAACCAAAGAATATAATTCACCGCCGATATTTTTCCGCGCCGTGCAAATTCCCACGTTATCCGGCAGGATATGGCAAAAGTGATTACAAAGCCGGCAATCAACCGCGTTGTCCGATGACTTTTGATAAAACTTCGCTTGGATTAAATGATTTTCCATAAAAATTTATGGCAGGAACGCAAAATCTTGCGTTCCTACCCTCTATTTTATGCGCCTCTGGTTTTGTCGTCAAATCAAATAAAAAGGCCCCGTAACATGATAGTCGCGGGGCTGTTATACTTCCCTTTCTATTGTTATGAATTTTTATCGCACCATTCTCTCGCATTCTGAAACATCTTTAGCCAGGGCGAGGCCTTCCATTTCTTATCTAAGGTCTCGGGCAACCAGGCCCACTGCCATTTCAGAAACGCCCGTTCCGGATGCGGCATCATTCCCGTATGCCTGCCGTCCGGGGTGCAGAACCCGGCAATTGCTCTGGGTGAACCATTGGGACTGAACGGATAACGCTGTGCCGGTCGACCCTTGTCGTCAATATAGACTATAGGGACGAGTCCTTCCTGGAATGCTTTGGGTATCAAGGTTTTATCCGGGAAAAACACTTTGCCTTCCCCGTGTGCGACCCAGACGCCCAGAATGGAATTTTCCATACCTCTGGTCAAGATCGACTTACTCTTAAGGATTTTGATCATTGACCAGGTCGACTCGAACTTCTTGGAATCATTTTGCACCAATCGTGGCTGCATTTCATCCGACAATCCCGGCCAAGGCATTATGCCCAGTAAGGTATCGCGCTGAAAACCATTGCAGACGCCCAGACTTAGGGTGTCGGGCCGAGCGTAAAACCTTTGCGTCATCTCCCAAACTTCGGGATTGAAGCGCGTTTTTGCCGCCCAGCCTTTGGCGCTTTCCGGAACATCAGTATGGGAAAATCCTCCGACATCCAGATTGAACCTGAACTCATCCAGATTGACTTTGCCTTTCATCATGTCAGTCATGGCCGCGTCAGTCGTTTCAAATCCGGCCTCGAAACAGGCGGAAGTCATTTCGCGGTCGCCGTTACTGCCTTCCTCCCGCAGGATGATTGCCTTCGGCTTTTTGGCCCGTACCAGAATTTCCGGAGCCGTCGGTCGCGGCGCGAATCCCAGATGATACTTCGGCTTACGGCGTTCAAAGATATTCTCTTTTTCCGCGTCAGCCGTATCCGGATTCGACTGCAACCGCTTCAGCTGATAAGAAGTTTCCTCCCACCAGCTGCGCATGACCGGCATTCTTTCTTCAAGAATATTTCTGCCGTCCTGCTTGATCAGGATCTCTTTGCGCTTTCTGGTTTCGCCCAAGACGATCGAGCTAACGCCCCGGTCGCCCAAAATCTCAATCGTTTTTTGCAGATTTTTTTCATGGCATTCCAGGACGGCGCCGAGTTCTTCGGCAAAAAGATATCCCAGAGCAGATTTGTCATCGCGCAAATCGATCTTCAAGCCGCAGTCGCCAGCGAAAGCCATCTCCGAAAAAGCCGTGATCAATCCGCCGTCGCTGCGATCATGATAAGAAAGCATTAAGTTCTGCCTGATCAATTCCTGCACGGCGGCAAAGGCAGCCTTGAGCTGCTCCGGACTTTCCATATCCGGTGATTCATTGCCGATTTGTTTGTTAACGCGCAACAGCGCGGACCCGCCCAAGCGATTTTTTCCCTGAGCCAGATCAAGAAACAGTAAAATGCTTTCACCCGGCTTCTTAATGTCGGGCGTCACTACTCTTCTGATATCCGGCATGGTAACATAATTGGAAACGACCAATTGTCGGAGCGACTTGATCCATTCCCCGAGAATTTTTGTTGCCATGGCCAGACTGTCCTTGCCGCCGTCGATCGCAACACCCAGTTTGATCATCACTTCTTCGGCGGCCAGAACCGCACGATAGAGAGCTGAACCTTCGCCCGGCAGCTTCGGCGCCCACATCCAGTTGCCAGAGGACTTGATATCAGCCAAATCGCTGATCAAAGCCCCCATGATATTGGTAATGGATTCGCCAACCGCCATCCTGGCTCCGGCTTCCGGACTGATGAGCATTTTTACCGG
>JAQTUZ010000012.1 GCA_028707065.1 Patescibacteria group bacterium
GAATATTTCATTTTATAAGAATGAATATAAATATTAGCATTTTATTGGTTAATTGTCAATAGTGTTAAATTATAAATTTTAAGATAAGATGAAGATATGGAAATGAAAAAAACTCAATTAAACAAAGAGCAAGCCGGGGCTGTCGCGTTTGGCGAGGGGCCGCTTTTGATCGTAGCCGGAGCGGGCACGGGCAAGACCAGCGTGATTTCCGAACGCATCGTCGGTTTGATCAATTCGGGCAAGGCGAAATCTGAAGAAATTTTGGCACTGACTTTTACGGAGAAAGCGGCGGGCGAAATGGAAGAGCGCGTTGACCGGCTTTTGCCTTATGGCGCATTTTTCGATTTATCAATTTCTACTTTTCATTCTTTCTGCCAGGAAATTTTGACCGAAGCCGGATTGGATATCGGTTTGCCGACCGATTATAAATTATTGGACGAATATCAGCAGTATGCCTTGTTTAAAAAGCATTTGGACCGTTTTGGTTTGGATTATTATCGGCCGATGGGCAACCCGACTAAATTCATCCGCGATTTGCTGAAACATTTTTCCCGCTGCAAAGATGAGGATATCACGCCGCTGGAATATTTGCAGTATGCCGAGGAGTTAAGACAGAATTTGGACGGGATGCTATCTGGAAAAGTTGGAAAAAAGAAGGGGCATAGACCCTCCCCGTCCGGCGAGGCGCCGTCCACCCCTCCCGAGGAGGGGACGTTTTTAAATGCCAAGGGTGAATTTGACCAGGAGGTCGCCGAATTCGAAGTTAAAAAGATCGAGGAAGTGGCCAATGCCTACCATGTCTATCAAAATCTGCTTTTGGAAAATAATGCGTTGGATTTCGGCGATTTGATCAATTATTGCCTGAAGCTTTTCCGCGAGCGGCCGAATGTCTTGGCGCGCTATCAAACCAGATTTAAATATATTTTGGTCGATGAATTTCAGGATACCAACTGGGCGCAATATGAATTAGTGAAATTATTGGCGGCGCCGCAAAATAATATCACGGTCGTCGGCGACGATGATCAGGCGATTTACCGTTTCCGCGGCGCGGCCATGGCCAATATCTTGGAATTCAAAAAAGATTATCCGGCCGCCGAGCAGGTTTTTTTGATTGAGAATTACCGCAACCGGCAGAATATTTTGGATCTCGCCTATGAATTCATCAAATTGAATAATCCAAACCGTTTGGAAGAGCAATTAACACACCCCGCCCTCGCTAAAGGCTCGGGCACCCCTCTCGAGAGGGGACTTGTCAATGTAAAATTATCTAAAAAGTTAAAGGCAAATTTCAAAGATGTGGGCGAGATCGAAGTTATCCGCGGCGCTGACACGGCTGATGAAATGGTGCGGGTGGTTAGCAAAATCGCCGAACTCAAGGCGGCCGACAAAGAAGCGAACTGGGGGGATTTCGCGATCATGGCTCGCTCGAATGATGCGGGCAAGGAAATTTGCGTCTATCTTGACGAGGCGGGGTTTCCTTATAAATTATTTTCTTCACGCGGGCTTTACGGCACAGTACCGATCATCAATTCGATCAGTTATCTGACGGCCGTCGCGGATCAATATGATGGTGTGGCCTTATATAAGGTTTTGACTTTGCCGGTTTTTAATTTTACGGCTGAAGAATTAGCGGCGATGAATTATATCGTTTATCGCAAAGCCATGTCGCTTTATAAGGTTTTGAACGAGGCATCGGCTCTGGGCTTGGGCGCGGCGGCCTTGGAAAAGATCAATAAATTTTTGGCGATCTTCCGCAAGCATTCAGCGGACGCGCGTTATAAGCCGGTTTCGGAAATTTTTTCCGATTTTCTTGAGGATACGGGCTATTTGAAATTTTTATATTCTCAACCGGAACGCGAAACGATTTTAGCGACCAACCAGCTTAATCAATTTATGAAGCGGATCAAGGAATTTGAAACCGGCTCGGCTGATAAATCGGTGCGTGAATTTTTGAATGAATTGCAAGTGGAAATCGAAGCCGGCGAGCAGGGGACATTACCAATCAGCGACGAGGAAGATCCGGCGATGATCAAAATTATGACTGTCCACGCCGCCAAAGGTTTGGAATTCAAATATGTTTTCGTGATAAATCTGATTGATAAACGCTTCCCGTCGATCGAGCGTTCCGAATCGATTAAGATTCCCGATGCTTTGCTCGATGAGATAATTCCCGAAGGCGATCATCATCTGGAAGAAGAGCGACGCTTATTTTATGTGGCGATCACCCGCGCCAAAAAAGGAATTTATTTTTCCTGGTCGTCGGACGCGGGCGGCAAGCGCGAACGCCGCGCCTCCCGATTCTTAGTTGAAACAAAACTTGTGGAAGATTTGGACATCAGCAATGCGGACGAAAAATCCGAAGTCTCCCCCCTCCTTCCGAAGGAGGACCCCCCCTCCTTTTCAAGGAGGGGTTTGGGGGTGGTTCTGGGGGGTGGTTCGGTAAGCGGTTTGCTGAAAAATTTGCGGCAAACCACCCCTAGCCCCTCCTTGGAAAGGAGGGGAATACCGCCAGCGCCGGAAAGGTTTTCCTATTCGCAATTCGAAGCTTACGAGCGCTGCCCGTATCAATATCGTTTCGATAACATTCTGCGCGTGCCCAAGCGCGGCAATTTTCAGATGTCTTTTGGCAAGACCATGCACTCGACCTTGCAGAAAATTTTGCAAACCGTTCAACAAGCCGGCGAAAAAAAGCAAGACTCATTGTTTGGTGTACCGGTTGAAAAGTCCCCTCTCGAGAGGCCTGCCTTCGCCAGAGGCTTCGGCAAGGCGAAGGGTGGCGCGCCGCGCGAGACGGCTTTGTCCGACGAAGCTCCGCCGCGGAGCGAAGTCGGAGGTGTGTTAAAGCCGGAGGACAAGAAAGAGCAGATTAGTTTAGAGGAGTGTCTAAAAATTTACGAAGAATCCTGGATTGACGAATGGTATGAGACCGAAGCCAACAAGAAAAAATATCATGAAAAAGGCAAAGAGATGACCAAGGCTTTTTTTGAAGAGCATAAAAATAATTGGCCCAAGGTTTTATTCCTGGAAAAAGCTTTTGCCTTGCGGATGAAAGTCGATGGCGAGGGGATCACGATTGCCGGCAAGATTGACCGCATCGACGAAATGCCCGACGGCAAACTGAAAATTGTCGATTATAAGACCGGCAAGCCGAAAGAAAAATTAGAATTCAACGAAAAAGCGCAATTATTGATCTATCAGCAAGCGGTGAAAGAATTATTCCGCCAGGAAGTTGGCGCGCTTTGCTTTCGCTACTTGAATGATAATAGCGAGATAGAATTTTTGGGCAAAGAAAAAGATTTTGCCAAGCTTGATGAAAAAATTTCCGAAACCATCCGCGCGATAAGAAAAGGCGAATTCCCGCCGACCCCCGGTCAGCAATGCAAATTCTGCGACTACAACGGTATCTGCGAATTTAGAAAATTATAAAAAATTCCCCTCTTGGGAGGGGTGGCTCGCGCCGCGCGAGACGGGGTGGGTTTATTCTTGATATTATTAATTTTATAAATATGGAAATCAAACAATTATTAAAACAATCAAAAGAAATTTGGGCCGAGGAAAAATTATCCCTGGCGCAAATCATCGTGCGGATGGGCAAAGTTTTTGGCGACCTCTGCCGCTGGGAACGGAACGCGGAAAAAGACAAAGCTATCCATACTGACGAAGAATTAAAAAAAGAATTAGGTAATGTGATTTTTTCAGGCATCCGTTTTTGCGATGATCTTGGCTATGACCCGGAAGAGTGCATCAAATCGGCGATTGATTGCCAGAAGAAATTTGAGAAATAAAAAAGTTTATTTTTGCCACTTTTTTAAAAAAGTGGCGCAAAAACTGCTCGCAGGAAAAATTTTGGGCCGCTCCGCTATGAAGCCTAGCAAAATTGCTATACTCGCCCAGCCCCAGTTTTTGTGAAAAAACAAAAGTAATTCTTTTTAAAGAATAATTGCTATATTCTGCTTTGTTCTATTTTTTAATAAAACTGGGGCTGGACTTCGGACAACGCAATTTTGCACGGCTTCTACGCTGCGCGTCATTTCCAAAATTTTTCAATGCTCGCTATAAGGAATTAGTAATTTAAAGATTCCTCATGTATAGATGGGATGAATTAAAAATAAGATTGGCTAAATCTAAATTTCGTTCGAGTTTCAAACTTAAGCTGAAAGATTTGGAGTATATTAACAAGAAGGGGTTGGCAGAAATTAGAATGCATGCGGAAGAATTCATTAAGGAAAGATTGGCGCCAGCTGCTCCGAAAAATGACGGAAAACAGACGCCGTTTAGGGGGCACCCGGTTTTCAAGGGTCTGTCGCCTCTGCTCATTTAGGCATAAATTTCCAAATTTTGAGGAAATTTTTTTAAAAATTTTTGAAGCGATACAATTGTATCGTTGAAAATATTTTTAAAAAAATTTACCGAAATTTGGAGATTTAGGACAAATACGGCAGAGGCGATAGACCCTAGGCCCAACATGCCACCGCCACCTGCTGCCGCGGCTGTTTGGAAAAACGGCACAAGATTCCCAAAAACAAAGCCTTGAATGATGAGGAAATTAGGTATATTATTGATATAATAATGAAGTGGATAGAAAACGAAATTGGAAATTAGAAATTGGAAATTTGTAAACACTTTTTTGTCATCCTGAACGGAGCTCCGCCAGCTGGCGGAGCGGAGTGAAGGATCTATTGTCTCAGAAGCCCGTGTTGCTACGATAAAAATTTTTGTCGACGATGTTCGCGCTTCATACAAAATAGATCCTTCGCGCGGCGCTCAGGATGACAAAACGATATATGAATGAAGAAAAAATTGAAAGAATAATCAGTCCGAAAGAAGAAGGCGAGGATAGCTCGCTGGATTTGACTTTGCGGCCGCAAAAATTCGCCGATTATATCGGGCAGAATAAAGTCAAGGATAGCTTGGCAATTACGATCCAGGCGGCGAAGGGGAGAAAAGAATCGATCGAACATGTTTTGTTATACGGCGCGCCGGGTTTAGGCAAAACTACTTTGGCGCATTTGATTGCCAAAGAAATGGGCGCTAACATCCGCGTGACGACCGGTCCGGCGATTGAAAAATCCGGCGATTTGGCAGCGATCCTATCTAATTTGGAAGAAGGCGATGTTCTGTTCATCGACGAAATCCATCGTTTGAACAAGACCGTGGAAGAAATATTGTATCCGGCCATGGAAGATTATGCTTTGGATATTATTTTGGGTAAAGGTCCGGCGGCGCGCACCGTGCGGATCGATTTGCCGCGCTTCACTTTGATCGGTGCGACAACTAAAGTCAGCATGCTTTCCGCGCCGTTGCGTGATCGTTTCGGTCATCATCATCATTTGGATTTTTACGAAAATGAAGATATTGAAAAAATTGTTGAACGCAGCGCCAAGATTTTAGGCGTGGAAATCGATCCCGCCGCTTTGAAAGCGATTGCCACGCGCGCCCGCCGAACACCTCGCGTGGCCAATCGATTATTAAAGCGCGTCCGCGATTATTCGGCCGTCAAAGGCGATGGCTGCTTGTCGGATAATACCTGCCGCGACGCTTTCGGGATGCTGGAAATTGACGAACTCGGCTTGGATTGGGTAGACAGGAAAATTTTAGAAACCATCATCGATAAATTTGCCGGCGGTCCGGTCGGCCTCAACACCATTGCCGCCGCCACCGGCGAAGAAATGGAAACTATCGAAGATGTCTACGAACCGTACCTCATCCGCCTCGGCTTTCTTGACCGTTCACCTCGCGGCCGGATTGCCACTCCACACGCCTATAAACATTTAGGCAGAGAAGAGAGAAGAGATAAAAAATTATTTTAAAAATATGATATATTTATTTATCATTATAGTTGTTGTTGCAATTTATGCATTGATTGTTTATTTACGCAAAATAGCAATAAAGAAGATTTTCATTGACGTTGAAAAAGTAAAAAGGTCGTTAGAAAATTTAATTGAAAGTTCGAAAGACGACACCTATATAAAAATATTAAACAATTCAAACCCTGAAGAATTATGGGTAAGGGTTTATTCTAAATATAATAACGATAGAAAAACTCTCGGTATATTGAGTGGTAAAATAATATCTTTGACTGCGGCAATACAAAGAGTTATACAGCTAGATAGTGATGCCCAAATTATTATTTCGGCTGGAGCGACGGCGGGAGAAAATCCAGCAGATTTAATTCAAGATTTAGATAAAATGCGTGCAGGAAAAATAAACATTATTACTGTGATCGATCAGCTAACAAAGGACATAAAAGAAAAGATATAAAATATATGAGTAATTTTGGAAAACCTTTAAAAGAGATGACAGAGGAAGAGTTGAGAAATTGTGTTGATAAACAATCATGGGAGATGGCCAATTTACCTCTTACAGAATTGGCAATTCGTTCACTGAATAGTTTACAAAAAACCATTCAGATATTTAACGAAAAATCTTCAGAACAAACTTCAAAATTGTTGATTTTGACATGCTGGATTGTCGGACTCACGATAGTGTTAGTCGTTGGATTGGTTATTCAAATTTTTCCTATTTTGGTTGCAATGTGGCCAAGATGAAATGAGTAATTTATAAAATTTTATTGCGCGCATTGGAAAATTTTGGACAAGACGCGCAGCGTAGAAACCGTGTAAAATTGCGTTGTTCGAAGCCTCGCTTCTTTATTATAATTTTAATAAACAAAAGCGGGACAAGTATAGCAATTTTGCTAGGTTTCATAGCGGAGCGTCCCAAAATTTGTCCAGCGCGCGTTTTCCTGCCTGCCGGCAGGCAGGTTGCGCCACTTTTTTTAAAAAAAGTGGCAAAGATGTTTGAAATAATGTCAGTAATAAACCCACCCCGTCCGCGAGGCGCGGCCACCCCTCCCGAGGAGGGGACTTTTTTAAAAAAACGTTACGCGTTGTGAGTTATGCGTTATGCGAAGTTGAGTGATTACGATTATTTTTTGCCGGACGAGTTGATCGCCACGCATCCGGCCGAGCCGCGAGACAGTTCGCGGCTTTTAGTGCTGGACAAAAAGACGGGGAAGATCGAGCATAAGCATTTTTACGATATTATTGATTATTTGCGCGCTGGCGATATTTTGGTTTTAAATAATTCCAAAGTTATTCCGGCGCGGCTTTGGGCGCGGAAGAAATTGACTGGTGGAAAAGTTGAAGTTTTATTGCACAAAAAATTAAGCGCAAATGTTTGGCAGTGCCTTTTAGGCGGACGAGTGCAAGAAGGTTTGGAAATTTTATTCCCCTCTCGAGAGGGGTGGACGGCCGCCTCGGCCGGACGGGGTGTGTTAAAAATGGTTGCCGAAGGCGATCGGCAAACCACCCCCTCCCACCACCCCCAAACCCCTCCTCGGGCAGGAGGGGGGGTCCTTGAAAAGGAGGGGGGATTGCTGCGGGCGTCAATCATGAAAAATAATCACGACGGTACTTGGGATTTGAAATTTAATAAATCCGGCGCGGCGCTGATGAAGACGATTGAAAAAATCGGGGAAGTGCCGCTGCCACCGTACATTGAAAATCAAAGAAAAAATAAAAGAGAAAAAAGAATAAACAAGGAAGACAAAAAAGAATACCAAACCGTTTATGCTGATGCAAAAAAGGCGGGGAGCGTGGCCGCGCCGACGGCGGGACTGCACTTTACGCCGGCGCTTTTGAAAAAGATTAATAAAAAAGGCGTGAAGATTTTGGAAATCACTCTTTATGTCGGCATGGGAACTTTCGCGCCGGTGAAAACGGAGGACATAACAAAGCACGTGATGCATTCAGAATTTGTCGAGATAAGCGGCAAGGTTATCGAAGAAATCAAAAAGAACAAAGAACAAAGATCAAAGAACAAATCGGGTAGAATAATTGCGGTGGGGACGACGAGCGCGAGAAGCTTGGAAGCGTGCTTTTCAGTTTTAACACACCCCGCCTCGTCCACGCCCAAGGCGGACACGCCGGGCTCGGCACCCCTCTCCCACGCACGCTTCCGCTTTGCGGGGCAGGCAAGAGGGGAATTTAAATCGTGGGTGGATATTTTTGTTTACCCGGGATATAAATTCAAGGTAGTTGACGCGCTCATCACTAATTTTCATCTGCCCAAATCGACTTTATTGATGCTGGTTTCGGCTTTGGCCGGCAAGAAAAATATTGATCACGCTTATCGCGAGGCGATCAAGAAAAAATACCGCTTTTACAGTTACGGTGACGCGATGTTTATAAAATGATGATAAATGATAGATGATAAATTTATCATTAATCATTTATCATCTATCATTAAAGCATTACCTCTTGCGTTTTTTGGGGATATGTATTAATATAACCTTAGTTATTTAAATTTATATCACCTATAACAAAACCCTTGATTTAAGGTGGTCAGGGGACTCTACTACGAATGAATCCAAATATCGGTAATCCGAACTACTAATGCTACGAATATCGGTAATCCGAATAAGGTTTTATTCATTGGGGTTAAGGTCCTTTTTTTGTTGCGAATGTATCCGAAAATAGATAATCCGAATAAATATTCGTAGATTTGGATGCATTCGTAGATTAGGATTATATTTTTATGGAAGAAAAGAAAAATTTAACTCCGGAGCAGGAGGCGTTTGCCAAGCTTTTGGAGAAAGACAAATTGGTCGTACCGGGCGTGGGCGAAGCTGTCCGCGGCACGGTTCTGGCCGCTTCAAAGGCGGAAGTCCGCTTGGACATCGGCGGTATTTTAGTCGGCGTGGTCCGCGGGCCGGAACTTTACGGCGAAGCTGATGAATATGCCAACTTGAAACCGGGCGACGAAGTCGACGCCACGGTGGTTGATCTGGAAAACGAACACGGCGAATTGGAATTGTCTTTCCGCATTGCCGGTCAGGAAAAAGCCTGGGACACTTTGCGTGATGCTTATAAGGATAAGACCACCGTTAAAGTCAAAGTCATCGACGGCAACAAGGGCGGCCTTTTGGTCCGCTTCCGCCAGATTTCCGGTTTCTTGCCGGTTTCCCAACTGGCGCCGGAAAATTATCCCCGCGTTTCGGGCGGCGACAAATCCAAGATTTTGGAAAAATTGAAATCGTTCGTCGGCATGGACATGGAAACCAAAGTCATGACTTTGGACGAAAATGAAAATAAAATTATTTTCAGCGAAAAAGAAGCTTGGAGCGAAAATCAGAAAGATGTCATCAGCAAATACCAGGTCGGCGCGATCGTGGAAGGCGAAGTTACCGCGGTTACCGATTTCGGCGTCTTTGTTTCCTTTGGCGAGAACATGGAAGGTTTGATCCATATTTCCGAATTGGCCTGGAAGCGGATCGACAACCCGAGCGATCTGTATAAGGTCGGCGATGCGATCAAGGCCGAGATCATCAACATCAATGGTTCGAAGATCTTCTTGTCGGCCAAGAAATTAATGACCGATCCGTGGGCCGGTGTTGCCGAAAAATATAAAGTCGGCCAGATCGTGAAGAGCAAAATTCTCAAAGTCAATCCGTTTGGTTTGTTTGTCGAACTCGACGAGCTGATCCATGGTTTGGCGCATATCTCGCAATTAGGTTTGGCTGCCGGACAAAAAATCGAAGAACTCTACAAGGCTGGCACGGTGATGGATTTCGAGATCACTTCCATCGAACCGAAAGAGCATCGCCTGGGCTTGCAGGTTATGAAGCCCTCCTCCGCTAAAGCTACGGCGGACAAGGAAGGTGGCAAAAAAAAGACAGAGAAAACAGAGAAGAAAGAAGAGATAAAAGAGGAGAAGGCTGAAAAAGTGGAGGAAAAATCCGAAGAGAAGGCCGAGAAGAAAGAAAAGAAGGCGAAGAAGGCCAAGAAGCCCGCCGATGCTGAAGCTGTGGCGGACAAGGAAGAAAAAGAATAATCTCTTCTAATATAAATTAAAGAAAGCCCGGCTTAATGCCGGGTTTTCTTTATTGTTGACATCGGCCAAACGAAAGGATAAGGTAAAGTTGTTTTAGGATTGAACATTATCAACCATTTTATGGAAAGAAGGGTGTTTATGAAAAAAGGATATAATGAGGCCACGATAAAACCACTAAATTTTGAAAAGTCGCGAATGGATTCTTTCCGCTCTTATCTTAACGATGAAGAAAAAGAAAGGGTTGCCAGGAATATTATTTTGATGCAAAATTGCATCAGTAAAAGCGAGTGGCAACCTTTTACCGAACAGACCTATCATCGCTGCGCCACCTGCGAAAGAATTCACGGTATATTTAAGGATACCGACGAAGATGTTTTGCGGAGATTCGTTACCAGCGGCCACCTGACTTTTTCAGGCCATATTTATTATCGCGTCACCGATCTTTTTATCTCCGATTTGTCTGCCTGGGTCCATATTTAACTATCCCGATGTTTTTGGGACAGCTCTTCGTGTTAACGTTTAACAAAAAGGGGTTTATTATGAAGAGTATTGTCGGCCTGGTATTATTTTTTGTTTTTCTCCTGGCATCGCTTTTGGTGCCTCCTTGGCCATTGCCGGTATCAGTTGTCGAGAGGACCGTAGAAAAATCAAGCCTGCCCAAATGCGCTCGGGAAGCGGGAGTGTTGCAAAAAGTTAAAGTCGATTATGAAATCGAATACGGGACGATCTATACTGGCGATCAGACGCCGATAGTCCACAGGGGTTCTGTCATAATCTCCACGAAGAAAGATGTGGGCATCGGGTCTAATGGACTGCCAATCTTGGGATTTTTCCCCCTTCATTCAGACATCACCTTCAAGCTTTACAATGGCGAAGAGGCGACATTGCACATACCGGTTTTATCCTTGAAGCAGGTTAATGGCTTGCTGGAATTTAAGGATTTAAATCATATGTTCATGACCGTGGAAGTGTCGAAAAAAGAAAGCGGTACCTTTTTTGTCCACGCTTTTTCGGCAGCCGATCAAGGGACTATCTAATCTTTTTTACAGGTATTATCACCCGACCAAAATTGAAAAATTGGCCGGGTGTTTTTTATTTTTTGTCATCCTGCCTGCCCGCTTTGGGAGGGAGCGCCGCGCGAAGGATCTGATTCTTCCAATGTTCAGGATCTTGAAAATAGTAAGGAACAGATCCTTCATCTTCAGCCGCGGCGGCTTTCGACTCAGGATGACAAAGGTTTTTATCGTTGCGGTGTTATGCGTTACGTGTTATGTGCTACGTGATATATCTTTGACAAAAACCCTATTTTTGTTATGATATGAGCGCAAGATAATTAATTGAATGTTTCAATTTCGGATCTAAAATGTTCGTAGTATTCGGATATTTCGTAGGTTCGGATTATATGTTTATGAAGAATCTCATCAAGAATTTTATAATCTTCTTCGCCGTTTTTTTAGTTTTGGCCGGAATTTTCAGTTTTTTCGGCAACGGTAATTTTGCCGGCAAACCAAAGAGCACGGATATGAACGTCGGCGCTTTGGTGCAGGAAATAAATAATGGCAATGTAACTTCGATCGTCGTCGAGGGCACGAAGTTGACCGTAACCTTGAATGACAAATCAGTGAAGATCGTGCAGAAAGAGCAGGGTGATTCTTTGTCGCAGCTCTTGAAAAATTATAATGTGCCCTCGGATAAAATTGATAAGATCGATGTGCAAGTCAAAAATGGTTCAGGCGGGGATTATTGGCTAGGCGTTATTCTGCCGATCGTGCTGCCGGTTTTGATCATCGGATTTTTGATCTATTTTATGATGCGGTCGGTCGCGGGCGCTAATTCCAAAGCGATGATGTTCGGGCAATCCGGCGCCAAGGAATTCCGCGAGGACTCTAAGAATAAAACGACTTTCAAAGACGTGGCCGGTTCGGAAGAAGCCAAAGAAGAATTGAAAGAAGTGATTGAATTTTTAAGGTTTCCTAAAAAATTCCGCGAGATCGGCGCGCGCATTCCGCGCGGCTTCTTGCTTTTGGGCGCGCCGGGCACGGGCAAGACTTTGATGGCCCGCGCTGTGGCTGGCGAGGCCAATGTGCCATTCTTCCATATTTCCGGTTCAGAATTCGTGGAAATGTTCGTCGGCGTCGGCGCTTCCCGCGTTCGTGATTTGTTCAACCGCGCCAAAAAAACCGCGCCTTGCATAATCTTTATTGATGAAATCGATGCGGTCGGCAGACGGCGCGGCGC
The DNA here is from genome assembly GCA_028707065.1 of Patescibacteria group bacterium. Lineage (NCBI taxonomy): Bacteria > Patescibacteria group bacterium. The sequence goes on from JAQTUZ010000012.1 coordinate 12,073, forward strand.
CGGATTGGGAGGTTCACATGACGAGCGCGAGCAGACTTTGAATCAGATCTTAGTAGAGATGGACGGTTTTGACGGCGAGACTGAAATCATCGTTATCGCCGCGACTAACCGTCCTGATGTTTTGGATCCGGCCCTGTTGCGTCCCGGACGTTTTGACCGCCAAGTGGTTTTAGAAATTCCCGATCTAAAAGAAAGAGAAGCGATCTTGAAAGTCCATTGCGATAAGAAACCGTTAGCCGCTGACGTGGATTTGAAAAAGATCGCCGAGCGCACTTCTGGTTTTTCCGGCGCTGATTTGGCAAATTTATTGAACGAAGCGGCGATTGCCACGGCCAAAGCAGATCAGAAAGAAATAAAAATGCAAACTATTTTTGATTCGATCGAAAAGGTAATGATCGGACCGGAACGGAAAAGCCGCGTCATCACTGATCGCGAGAAAAAAATCACCGCCTATCATGAAGCCGGCCATGCTTTGGTCGCGCATAATTTGAAAAATGTCGATCCGGTGCAGAAAATTTCGATTATCTCCCGCGGCCGCGCCGCCGGCTATACTTTGAAAACTCCGCTGGAAGACCGCCGCCTGCATTCCAAAGGAGAATTCGTCGAAGAATTGGCCGTGTTGGTTGCCGGACGGATGGCGGAAAAATTAATTTTTAATGATGTCACCACCGGTGCGTCATCGGATCTGCGCATCGCCACTGATCTGGCCAAAGCAATCGTCACCGAATACGGGATGAGCGATAAATTGCCGATGCGCACTTTCGGCAATTCTGATGAATTGGTATTCTTGGGCCGCGAAATGCACGAAGCCCGCGATTACAGCGAGAAAACTTCCGAAGCGATCGACACCGAAGTCGGAAAATTATTCGATGAAGCGGTGAAAACCGCCGTCGAGATTCTCAATACTAAAAAAGCCGACCTGGAAAAGATCGTCGCCGCGCTCATGATCAAGGAGACGATGGAAAAAGATGAATTCGAAGCGATCGTGGGAAAAAAGATCTCGTAACACATAGCTCATAACTCGTAACGGGGTGTGGTTTTTCGCCATGCAGCAGTCTCCGCCTCGGGACTGCTGCCGTCGAAGCGATTTGCGTTTATTTCAATAAATATGGCAAAACAAAATGAATTATTCGGGCAGGTTGCTAAAGAATATCAGAAACATCGAAGCTCTTACGACTTGAGAACTTACAAATTTTTGGCCTCGTTGCTGGGCGGAAGAAGCAGACAATATAAAATTTTAGATATCGGCTGCGGAACAGGGAAATCAACCGAGCCGTTGACTGAAATTTTTAAAAACGCCGAAATCATCGGCTGCGATCCGGACAAAGCAATGCTTGCCGAGGCGCGCCGGAGGGCGGAAAAATTAAAACTGCCGATAGAATATATTGAAGCTCGGGCGGAAAAATTACCATTTGCCGATAATTATTTCGACGCGGTAATTGCCGGAACGGCTCTGCATTGGTTCGGCACGAAGAAAGCGGTAAAGGAAATAAATAGAGTGTTAAAAAGGGGCGGATTGTTTTACGTATTTTGGAGATTTTTTAAAGAAAACGGATCGATCAATTGGTTGAAAATCCGGCGCAAATATATTATTAAAAGTATGGCCCGGAAATTCAAAGATAACCTGCCGCGCTTAAAAAAGCTTTTTAAGGAGTCGGGTTTCATCGGAAATAAATTTTTTTCAATTCCTTTCAAAGAAAATAAAACTATAGCCGATGAAATCGGGGCGATTAAAACCAATGCGGCTTATATGATGTTGCCGGAAAAAAGAAAGAAAGCGTATATTAAGGAAATAACTCGGGAATATAAAAAAATTCAGGGAAAGAATAAATTCATCATTGATCAAAGAGAAATTTTTATTTTTTATGGATTTAAAAAATAGTCAAATTTTTTTGTCATCCTGAGCGCCGCGCGAAGGATCTATCATCCGAGAAGTTTTTAATTTTTAATAAAAAATTTTGATTGAATAAAGTCGCATTTCTACTAAGTAGATCCTTCGCCAGGGGCTCAGGATGACAAATTTTTTATGAATTTTCAGATAATTACAATTTTTCCCGAAATTTTGGACTCTTATTTCAATGAGGGGATGGTTAGGCGCGCGATCGGGAAAAAGATTATCAAAATAAAAGCGCATAATTTGCGCGACTGGACGGAGGATAAGCATAGATCAGTGGATGATTCGCCTTATGGCGGGGGAGCGGGAATGGTGATGAAGGCGGAACCCATTGTCAAAGCCTTAAAGGCTTTGACAAAAACAAAAAACAAAAAAGCCTGCCCGCGGACGCGGGACGCGGCCAGGGAAAAAACAAAAATAGTTTTATTGTCGGCGAAAGGGAAGAGGTGGAATCAGGCGATGGCCAGAAAATTTGCCAAGCTTGATGAGGTGATTTTTATTTGCGGAAGATACGAAGGGGTTGATGAAAGAGTTTTGAATTTTGTCGATGAGGAAATATCGATTGGCGATTATGTTTTGACCGGCGGAGAACTGGGCGCGGCCGTGATGATCGATTCGATCACCCGGCTCTTGCCTGGAGTTTTGGGCAATGCCGAAAGCGCCATCTCCGAATCGCATTCAGCCGAAGGAGTTTTGGAATATCCGCAGTATACTCGGCCGGAGGTCTTGACAATCGGCCAAAAAAGTTATAGAGTACCAAGAGTTCTTTTACAAGGAGATCATCAAAAAATCCGCGCCTGGCGCGAAAAAAACAGCAAACAGAAGGAGCGTAAAGAATGAGCTTTTCTATTATTTCAGTTGGCGATAATCAAACCGCAATGCTAGAGATTGATCAAGAGGCAATCAGCACGTTTTTCAAGAATGAAAGAAAAATATTCTCCGGAAAATTATCCGAATTACCGGCTGTAACCGTGAAAATAATCAAAGCAATGGTCGGCAAGACGGAAGACCTTGGATTCGTCCACGTTTTTACTGCCATCAAGTTGGCAGGCGAAAGAAATCGTCCGGACGTTCTTTCATTTATTCAGTATTGCCAGGAAAAATATTCTAGCAGATACTTCGTCGGTAAATGATCTTTGCTGCAACGTCCTGAATATTTTGCCAAGGGAAGGAGCGCAGAATGGAAGAATTGGTTTTTAATATCAGACACACTGTTTACTGGGTCGATACCAGGCTCAAGGAGGCAAAAGAATTTCCCCCGGAGTTCATTGCCAAACTGTACGGACAGACCCTTAGAGGTGACGCGGTTTATCAGGGAAATATTCCTCGAGCAATCGCGCCGATCAAAAATCCGTTGCTTTTTGTAAGACCCGATGATTTTAGAGACATTGAGTTATTTAAGAAAGCGGCAGTTCCGGAGAAAAGAAAACATATTTTAAAAATCATTGATTTCTCAATGCCGGCTTGGGTGGAGTGCTACGTGATCGCGCCGCGCCAAAATTTTAAATTGACATAAAATCCCGCCTCTTAATGAGTGGCGGGATTTTCATATTTTTGTGATTTTCCGCCCTAATTTTAGGGGTATGGAAATTTTTTGCCAAACTTGCTAAAATAAGTTCAAGGTTTATAATTATTAAATCATCAAAAAACTATGAAAAAAATTATTTTGGTTGTTTTGGCGGGTTTGTTGATGGCGCCGGGGGTCAATTTATCATTGGCGGCCAAGCCGGATCTGCCGGAGGCGGCGGCCAGGCATTTTGCTTTGCCGGCTAAAGCGCAAAAAATTTCCTCCAATGTTTATTATTTAGGCCAAGCTCTGGATAAAGAAGGGGTGGTTGAGGGTTATGCGATTTTAAAATACAAGGATGAATCTGCTAAAGTAAATCCGGCCAAGCAGCCCGCGGTTACCTGCTACGGCTTTTTAGGCAAGGGCGCGAAATGGAAAGCCGTTGAACCTTATTTATTCAATGCCATCGGCTCTAATGCTTCCAGCACGGGAAGCTTGGATCCTGCTGTTTTGAAAGGAATCATGGCTTCCAGCATCGGCAAATGGGAGGCGGCCGCCGGCAAGGATATTTTAGGCAATGAAACAACCGGCGTCATCGATGGCGCTGATTCGGTCGCTCCGGATAATAAGAACGAGGTATATTTCGGCAGTATTGACGAGCCGGGCGTTATCGCCGTAACGATCGTTTGGGGGATATTCAGCGGTCCGACTTTCCAGCAGAAAATAGTGGAATGGGATATGGTTTTTGACGAGGTTGATTTTAACTGGTCAGCCAGCGGCGAAGCGTATAAAATGGATTTTGAAAATATCGCGACTCACGAATTGGGCCATAGCGTCGGCATGAAGGATACATATAATGCCGCTTGTTCGTTGGTGACGATGTACGGCTACGCTTCCGAAGGAGAAATCATCAAAAGGACGCTGGAGTCGGCTGATATTACCGGCGTCAAAACTTTATATAGATAATAAAGGCGATAAAATAATTTTAAATCGAAAGCTACCAACAAAAATCCACGCCTTAAAAGGCGTGGATTTTTGGCAGATCGATTTACCCCGCCTTTTTTCTCTGAAGGGCGGGATTAAATTATTTTCCAGCCGGTTTCGGTTTTGACGATGCTGCCCGAGAGGCGGAAAGCTGCGGCTTTCGGGTGGCCGCCGCCGCCCAAGAAGGTCGCGAGGCGGGAGACGTCGACCTTATCGTCCTTGGTGCGCAGACTGCCGCGGATCTGGCCTTTGATCTCTTCGCGCAAGAATACCACGGCTTTGACGCCATCGATATTATTCAGGATATCCGTGGCCGCGTCTAAAAGATTTTCATTGCCAAATTCTTTTTTTAACTGGTTGATTTCTTCGAAAGTCAAAACTGAATAGGCCAGATTATATTTTTGGCTTAATTTTAAATTGTCCAGAATCCTGCCCCAGGCCTTCATCGCCGAGAGGCTTTTGTTCTGCAAAGTGTGTTTGGTTATTTTGGGGAAAGTCGCGCCGGCCAAAAGCATCATGGAAGAAATCCTGATCGTTTCCGGAGTGACCGCGCCGAAAAGCAGATTGCCCGTGTCGGTCAGGATTCCTGTCAAAAGGCAATTAGCGATCTCCTTGGAGAACGGCAGATTATTATAATGGAAAAAATAATAGAGCAATTCTGAGGCGGAAGACATCACGGCGCGGATTTCCAGGTCGGAATAATCATCAGTCTTGGGATGATGATCAAATTCGATGACGAATTGATCTTTATTTCTGCCGCGTATTTCTTCGGCAAGCTTGGTTCGCCCCAAGCTGCCGCAATCCAGCACGATGATTAAATCGTAGGCGGAAAAATTTGCCGGCTTAGCCGATGTCAATCTTTTAATGTTAGGCAAAAAGGAAAAAAAATCCTGCGGCGCGTCAGCGCAAAAAATTGCGTGCTTCTTTTCCAGCTGGTCGAACAAAACCGACAAAGCGCAAACCGAAGCCAGGCCGTCGCCGTCCGGCCGCTCATGCGTAACCAACAGGATGTTTTTGGCCGCCCTGATCTTCTCAAAAGCGGCGATGAACCTGTCTTTTAATAATGATATTTCCATAACAATTCATTATAGATAAATCTTCCGCAAATGAAAAGGGCGCTGGAAGGCCGGAATATTGACAGGCGAAGATAAAATTGATATATATAGTATTATGTTTTTTGCGCGTATTTTGTTGGTCCTTTAACCATTAACAACAGGAGTTGGTTCAATGCTCACTTTATCAGAACCTTTAGTTCGGAGTGGCAACGCATCGGACACGGATTTGGCAGCTCAATTTAAGAATGTCGCGCCCAAGCCTGCCGCTGTGCCCAAAACAGTCAAGATTTTGACGATCGATGACTGCGTTTCCATCGGCCAATTCAAACAAGTGGCAAAATCGATTTTGCAGGCTGATACCGGCCGGATCGATTGGCTGATCCGCAAGGCCGAGGAAAAATTCAGTAAATCAGGGCCGGGAAACAAATCCGCACCCGGTTATCAGGGGCTTTGTGACAAACTCACTCGCCTCAAGGTTTATTATGACGAGGGGATAAGCACGGAAATTAATGAAATTCTGTTGCGCCGCGCTTTCCGGAGTGCCGGAGCCACGGCCAGTCTGCCTTTGCCCTCGCGGAAGAGGACCAGGGCCGAAGCTTGTCTCTACGAGCCGGAATAATCGGTACAAATGTCCTTTGCCCATTGCTTCGCACCTTATGGCGCGAAGCATTTTTTATTCCCAAAACTGTCGTCGAACGCTCTTTGACAAAAGATTGAGAGAGTTGTAATATTCGATTTGTCGCTGTTTCGGCTTGTTCATTGTATTTTTAAGTTGATTGAAGGGACGAGGCGGTCTTTTTGTTTTTTAACCATTTTCCAAGGGAGGACCTCATGAAGAGGCTCATGTCAGTGTTAGCGGTTTCTGTTTTTGTGGCAGGGATGATCGGTTGTTCGAATAACCGCTCCCCGGTTTCCAACAATGCTTCGGGAGCCAAGGGCAATGTCGAGTTGTCGATCAAGATGGGCAAGGTCGGAGCGCTGGCCAAGATGGCCAAAACCGCCGAGATCAATCTGGATTCGCTGACGCTGGATCTGACGGCGACCGGCGAAGTGCCGATCCATAGCGTGACTTTGATCTCCGGACACGATCAGCAGATTGTTACCAAGAATTTTGAATTGGCTGCCAACAAAAATTGGACCGTGCAGGCCAGAACCTATGCGACCGAGCCCAATCCCGGCTGTCCGCAATGTCCGCCCAATATTCGCCAGATCCATAATGGTTCAACAAGTTTTGACGTGGCAGAAGGCAATAGTGACCCGGTTAATCTGACGATCAACGCCCAGTATAGTATGCTGGTAACCAGAATCAATCCGATTCCGGACAGCTGTAACCGAATTACTCTTTATCAGGGCAGTGACATGAATCAGCTTTGGAATATGTGGGCAGATACCAATTTCGCCATCGAGCAAAGAGCCGCTACGGATACGGCAAAATTGCGTTATGACTGGCTTTATGTTCAGTCATACAGCCAAAACATCCAGGTTGTCATTCGCGGTGTCTGGAATGGAGTCCCAATGATTTTATATTGGGGCACTTTCTCAATTCCGCAAGTAGTCGCCGGAGAAGACGTGTCATACGCCTTCACGCTTGAGTGGAAGGGCCCCTCGACTGCCAAGGTGCAAAAAACGATTAATGTCACTGTCGGTGGCATCGGCACGAACACTATCGACGGTACGCCGATCCCGCCAGCGCCGATTAAATAATTTCCCTTATCACCGTCTACCATTTCAAGGAGGATTGAATGAATAAGCTTCTCTCTTTTGTCTTGCTCGCGGCCATCGGAGTTTTTTATAATTCCTGCTCCTGCGGCAAGGGCCCGACGGCCAGCGTTGCCGAACCGACCGGGGCGATTTCCGCCAAGATCTTTATCGGTCCGGTGGGATTTTTGGCCAAAACGCAGGCCGGTACGGCTATTAATTTGACCAAGGCCTATCTGGAAATTATGTCGGGCGCCGACACGCTGAAAGACTCTTTCGATTTGACCGGCTCGGCCCAGCAGTCGAAAGAAAAGATCTTCGGCGACATCCATGTGAAAACATGGAAAGCCAAAGCCTGGACGATTGACCAGAATAAAAAAATAATCCACGCCGACTCAACGACCTTTGCCGTGGTGGAGAATGACACGGTCGGAGTGAATCTTAATCTGTCGGCGAATTATTCGATGTTCGTGGCCAAGATTTTCCCGATCTCCGACAGCGCCACTTCCGTCGAGGTTTACGTGAACGGCGTTTTGGTGGCCGATTCGGTTTTTGGGAAAAACGCTTCGTTCGATACTTTGCGGAGTTACTTTGATTATTTGCCGGCTTCACCCACTCCGGGAACGTCGGCGACGATCAAGATCAATGTTCGCGGCGACTGGGTTGACGCTGATACTCTGCTCTGGACCGGTCAGAAAGTGATTAATGTCATTTCCGGGGTTGATCTTAATGAATCGATCAATCTGGCCTGGGTCGGCCCGCAAGTCGGCGGAGTCGACATCACGGTCATCATCGGCAAAGTGGCCACGGTAATAGTGGACGGTGTTGTCCAGCCGCGGCCTAATACCACGCCATAATCAAACAGAATGTCCTTTCTTTAGCAAAAGACTCGCCAGCTAGCGAGTCTTTTTTTAATATTTATAGTTAATGTCTTCGAGTTCCTCATCCGGCAGATTTTTTTCTTTTTCCGCTGCGGCGAAGATTTTTTCCAGCGCGCCCGCTTGTTTTTCCGTCGGGTCAAATTCCCAGATCAGATGAGGAATTTTTCTGATCTTGATGCGATGTTTTAATTCTTCGGCGATCAATCCCGAACTTTTTCTTAATTTTTCCAAAGCCGTGCCGATCAGCGAATCCGGCAGTACCGAGAATAAAATGCGCGCCGAATAGAAATTCGGGTCGCATTCGACGTGGGTAATAGTGATCAAGCCGTTGGGAAATTCCACTTCTTCGGTAATGATCAGCGCGATCTCTTTGCGCAAAGATTCATTTAAGCGATCAATATTCGGCATAAGATTTTAAAATTGTAATACTAATGTCATACGAATACATACTAATATGACGAATGCGTGCTAAATAATAATTCGTTATATTAGTATGTATTCGTGGATTAGTATTACAATTTGGCGGCTATTTCCTTTTCCTCAAAAAACTGCAAGATATCGCCTTCTTGGATGACCGGTTTGCCTTCATATTGCATCCCGCATTCCTGATTGATGTCCACGCTCGGCATATCCATTTTTCCCGCTTGCAATTTGGTGATCTTGCCTTGCGCCACCATCACTTTGTTGCGCAGAATTTCCACGTGGACATTATTTTTCGCTTGGCCGTCCAGAACTTTGCCGCCGACGATTTGGCTCTTGTTCTCGGTGCGGAAGATTTTCAGCACTTTGACGCGGCCAAGATCGACGCGCTGGATTTTTGCTACGACTAATTTTTTCATTTCTGCCTGCACGTAATCGATCAGATCATAGATGATATTAAAAGCGTGGACCTTGATGCCTTTTTCTCTGATCAAGACTTCGATGGTCGGAGAAATTTTTACGTTAAAGCCGACGATTTCCGCGTTCGAGCCCTCGGCGCGGGCAATATCGCCCTCAATGATATTCCCCAAGCTTTTATTTAAGATTTTAACTTTAACTTCCTCGGTATTTATTTTCATCAATGATTCCTCGATCGCTTCCGCCGAGCCCAAGACATCGCTTTTAATGATTAAATTAAGCCGTTTCACGTCAACCGCGTCTTCGTTTTCATTTTTCATCTGGATGGCGCTGCGATTCTGCGCGACCTTTTCGATCTTGCCCTTGATGCGTTCGCCCTCGCCAACTTCCAAAACATCGCCGACCGCCGGCGCCATTTTCAAGCCGAGGATCATCACCGGCATGGAAGGCAGGGCCTCTTTGACATTTTCGCCTTTGTAATTTTTCAGCGCCCGGGCTTTGCCGTAAATATTGCCGTGCAAGATCAATTGATCGCCGACACGCAGCGTGCCATTTTGAATTAAGATCGTGGCTAATGGCCCGGAGTTTTTATCAATATGCGATTCGATCACCGTGCCTAAAGCGGCTGCCTGGGGATTAGCCCGCATGCTTTTGGCTTCCGAATCGGCGGTGAGCAGGATCAGATCCAATAATTCCTCGATGCCGGTTCCTTTCAAAGCCGAGATCGGCGCGCAAACAACTTTGCCGCCCCAATCGTCCGGAAGAATTCCTAATTTATTGACCATTTCCTGTTTGATTTTGGTAAGATCCACGCCCGCCTTATCGATTTTGTTTATGGCAATGATAAAAGGAAGTTGCGCGGCCTGGATAATTTTGTAAGCTTCAATCGTTTGCGGCTGGACGCCATCATCAGCGGCCACGACTAAGATCGCCACGTCGGCGATGCGGGCGCCGCGCGAGCGCATGGCCGTGAAAGCCTCGTGTCCGGGAGTATCGATAAAAGTGATCAAGCGATTATTTTTGACGACCTGGTAAGCGCCGATATGCTGGGTGATGCCGCCGTGCTCGCCGCCGGCGACATTGGTTTTGCGGATCGTATCCAATAATTTTGTTTTGCCATGATCGACGTGGCCCATGACCACGATGACTGGCGGACGGATAATTAAGTTGCCTTCTTTTTCGCGAGCCAAAATTTCCTCGATTTTTTTATCGCCAACAGCTGCTTGCGCCGCTTGGCCTTGGGTTTCATCAAGCGATACTTCTATCCCCAAAGATTGGCCGATGATCGAAGCCGTATCAAAATCAATTCTTTCGTTCATCGAAGAAAAAACGCCGTTTTTCATCAATTCCGCCAAAACTTTATTGACCGGCAGATGCGTCAAGGCGGCAAAATCGCGGACAGTCATTATTGAAGGGATCGGAATGACTTTTTTCACCACGCCTTCGGCGATCATCTCTTCGCGCTGCGCCTTGGTTTTTTCCGCATCTTCGGTTTGCAATTTTCTCAATAAAAACGGCCAGTCGCGGATGATCATCTGAGCGGTTTTCGGATCGACCTTGATCGCCCGATAACCGATATCAAAACCCATCCGCGGGAGCTTTTCCTTCAGATCGTTAGGTGTGACCTTTAATATTCTGGCTAATTCGGTTACGTTCATATTATTTCCCCTCCTTTTTAAGGAGGGGTTAGGGGTGGTTGTAAGGGGTGGGTTTCCTTGGCGTTAATTCCCCTCCGCGGGAGGGGTGGCCGAAGGCCGGGGTGGGTTTCCAATGATAATAATGTAAAATAAAAATAATTCCTAAGAATTATTTTAATACTACCGCTTTTTTGCGGTCGAGTCAAATAAAAAGGGAAGCCTGGCGGGGCTTCCTGGAGACAAGATATTAGCAGTGATTAAAGTCGTAGTAGACTTTAAGGACTTTGCCGCACTTTTTCTTTTTTAAGAGCAGCTTGGCTTTTTCTACGATTTCTTTGTAGGCATCTTTGAGTTGCTTTACCGTGTAATCCCAATTGCCATGCAATGCCTTCAGGTTGGGCTCTCTTGCCCAGAATTCATGAGCTTCAAATAATTCACTAACCCTAATGTTGTTAGTGAATCCTTTTTTCCATCCAAATCTGGGAAGTGATTTTTTGAAAAAGTTCAAAGCTTCTTCTTTTGTCGTAGCCGCCACTGCATGGATGAGTACAAATTCAGATTGGTCGCTGTGGAGAAAAAAGAGCGTTCTATCCATTTGAACCTCCTTCGCTGTAAAATAAAAAGAATTTTTTGCTTGCCATTATGGCCTCCTTGATTCAGTGTTATAAGCGCATATTATCAGGTTGATTTTTTTAAGTCAATTTTTTTAAAAGTTTTTTGACCGGGCCGAAGGTCTGGCGGTGGAACGGCGTGGGACCGTATTTTTTTAGGGCTTCCAGATGCTCTTTGGTGCCATAACCTTTATGGTTTAAAAATCCGTATTGCGGATATTGCACGGCAAGCTCGGCGATCAGCCGGTCATGGGTGACTTTGGCAATGATCGAAGCGGCGGCGATCGAGAGAACGAAGGCGTCGCCGTTGATGATATTTTCCTGGCGTAGGCTTAAATTGGGAATGGGCGCCCGGCCGTCGAGCATAATATAATCGGGCTTGGTCTTGAGCGCGCCGATGGCTTTTTTCATGGCTAAAAAAGTCGCCTGATAAATATTGATCCGGTCAATTGTTTCATGATCGCAGACGCCGACGCCAACCTCGAAAAAATTATCTTTGATAATTTCAAAAAGCTCTTCGCGTTTTTTCTCCGGCACCAGCTTGGAATCCCTAATGGTTTTTAATTCCTTGACGGCGAAGAATTTTTCTACCATTTCCGGCTTAAGCGTGACCGCGGCGGCCACGACCGGCCCGGCCAAAGGCCCTCTACCGGCCTCGTCCACTCCGGCGACGAGCGTCAGGCCGGAAGCGAACAGTGAATTTTCCTTTTTCAGATCGAGCATTGGTTTTCTTGTAAAATTAAGGAAATTTGTGATATAGTATCGATAGTTATTATCTTAGCTAATTTTGAGACAAAAAACAATCATTTCGTATATAATTTGTTAGGCAAAATTAAATTTATAAATAAAAAAACATGATCTATTATTTAGTTTTTTCAACATTCATCGTTTATTTTATTATTAGTATTTTATCTCGAGAATTGTATTGGACTGCTTCGGGCGTTATAGTGTATAAATATCAAGGAAAACGTGCTGTCATGTTATCTTTTGGATTCTTGTTTTTGTTCATTTTTTTTGGCTGGATGATAATTGATCAAAACAATATTTATTCATTAAATAAAGCGGCATTATCGTTAGTGTTTGCTGTTCCACTAGGAGTGATATTAAGAATGATGTTAATCTCGATGCATCGAAGTCTGGGGGTGGAAATAGGAGAAACGACCAGAAAAAGAACAAAAAAAAGCATGACCGAATGGGCAATCGCAGGATTTTTTATAAGTCTGCCCATTAATTTTTTATTATATTTTTTTCTTAAATATACCATCAACATAACGACGGCTATAGTTACAATGTGTATTGTCACGATAAGTTCAATATTATTTTTTTCATTTTGGGGATCAAGAACTGTTTTCGAATAAAGCATTTTTTTATTTATAAATTTAACTCCGCCTAACACGGCATATCCGGTTCCGCTTCGCTCTACCCAAATCCGCCCAGGGCGGACTTCGGATAATGCCGATACGTTGTATGCAAGTTTTACTGGACAATTTTTATAATAATTAATATTTCCTGAAGGAGAATATATTTATGGCACATGAACAAATAACAATTGACGAAAAGAACATTATCACATTTCCAATATTTTGTTGGAGAGTAATTGCTGTTTATATGATAGCGTATTTAATTCCTGCTTTTGTTGCTCAAATTTACTATAAGCCTATTTGGGACGCAGGTACAATTTCAGCGATAATGAGACCAATGAACTCACCGTTGGTTGCTTTAGGGCCAATGCTTCAATCAATAAATGCATTTTTTATCGCTATTGTTCTTTTTCCTATCCGAAGTTTGATAATCGACCGAAAAAATGGTTGGTTAACATTATTCCTGCTTGTCGCCGGTTTTTCAATATTTGTTCCTCAGGCTCCCGCACCAAGCTCATTTGAGGGGTTTATTTATACAAAATTAACCATATCTGAACATTTAATTGGTTTGCCTGAAGGCTTAATATTTTCATTTCTTTTTTCATTTGGATTATATCATTGGTATAGACGACCAAAAAAAATATGGAATATTATTTCAATTGCGCTGATTATATTAATCGTTCTTATGAGTACATTAGGATTTCTTGCAGCCATTGGAATAATTAAACAATCTTAATATTGTCCAGCAAAATCAGCGTACAACAGCGCATATATGCTCCGCTCCCGATGGTCGCTTCGGGCTAAAGCCACATTTTTTATTTTGTCTGCTGCGCTTCGCTCGCTTTTCGGCAAAATAAAAAACGTCATATATGTGCGAACGTTAGGAGAAATGTTGCTCCGCTTTGCTGAAGCTCCGGAGAGGCAGGCGAAGGATTTATTTCGCGCGAACCCGGGATTTTCGCGGCCAGACTTTTTATCAGTTAATTGTAATATTGACAGTAGAAGTTTTAAATTTTAACGATAAGTATTTTTTTGCTCGGCGGGTTTATGATCGTTTTAGCTGATTTTAAGATAAAAAACAACACCGAGCGATTATTATTAAATGTTCTTTGTCAAAATGTTTTTTAGCAAGTGTCTGATCATTAACCAATAACCGATTGAGGAGGCTGATCGTGAAAAACGGCATAGAAAGAAGTAACCCGCCGCAGGCGAGAAGAATGAGAATCAGGGAAAAATATTATCCCCGGAGCATCAGCCGGTCCTTGGCGAGAGCAGGTTCGCGCCGATCTTTCGGACGTAATGTCCTGCTTTGCCAAAGAGCCAAGAGAAAAGTCGGGCTGGCAGCATGAAGGATGATAATAGGGATTAAGGCAAGAGGGGAAGAAATATCTTCCCCATTTTCTAAAAAACATTTTAGCAGCGCCGCGATTTTAGGCGGAAATTTTTTACTAAATTTTCATTAATTTTATGGACAAATGGAAACTTCTCGTTGCCCGGGAGACCGTGCTGCTGGAAAGGTATATTCGGGTCGAGGGTTATCGGGATATGCTGGGAGCTCCCTCGAAAGTAAAAGTTGGCAACTTGCTGGTCATCAACCAAGACGGGATTACTTCGCAATATGTTTATCTGCCGGAAACGGCAAAAAGGCTTGATTTGGTGTGGGCGGAATATCAGCAAGGGTATTTGAAAAAATTTTTCCCTCTTTGGTCGGGCGAATTGGAGGAGCTTAAAAAATCCACGAAGGCCGTTTTGGCAAACGGTACGGCTAAAAATTTTTCAATCTTTATCAAATGGTATAAGCTCGCCAGATCAATTGTATTTTATACTAACAACTTAAATAAACTTTTTGAATCAAAAAAGCTGAAAAAAGAAACATTGGCTATTGGTGAATGGCATGAAAAAGCCGAGGTGGAAAGCAGCGCGGCCTGGGACGCGCTGATGCCATTTTTTGAAAAGCTGGGGCGAAAGCATAAAACCTCGCCGGCAGAATTGATGTTTTATCTGCCGAAAGAATTTTTCAAGTTTCTTCAGGAAGGAAAAAAGGTTGGAGAGAAGATTTTGCAAGAACGGAAGAAACATTATGTACTGTGGCTCCAAAATGGCCGAATGAAATTTTATCTGGGCAAGCAGGCGCGGCAAGTGGAAATGGAACAAGTGCCGCCGGAAAAAATAGCGCCGGTAAAAGAAATCAAGGGGATGGTTGCTTGCCGGGGAAAAGCAACGGGCAAAGTTCGCGTGGTCAATACCAAGGCGCAGATGGAGCGGATGCAAGCGGGAGAAATCTTGGTATCGATCATGACTACGCCTCGCCTGTTGGCGGCAACAAAAAAAGCGTCAGCGATCATCACGGACGAAGGAGGAATTACTTGCCACGCGGCGATTATTTCCCGGGAGTTTAAAATTCCCTGTATTATCGGAACAAAAAATGCCTCTAAAATTTTAAAAGATGGCGATTTTGTGGAAGTAGACGCGGATAGCGGGATCGTTAAAATTTTATAAAAATGATAGTGGATAATATAAAAAAAGCAATAGCGCAGATCGAAAAAATTGATATTACCAATAATGAGTTTAAATACGCGGTTTTTGATTTTGATAATACTTGCGTTGTTAACGATGTTGCCGAAGCCGCTTTTGCTTATCTTTGCGAGAATAATTTGCTCAAGGATTTTTCTTTATTGGGGAAAAAGCATCTCGATTCATCGGATTATCACGCCGCCGCCCTTCGTCATTATTATCAACTTTTGGATCAAGGTAAAACCGAACAGGCTTTTGGTTTCATCGGCGAATGTTTGTCCGGTTTTTCTCTGGCGGAAGTCGCGGCAGCGGTGAAAAAAACCGTGGCGAGCGAAGGTGAAGCTGTCACCAAAAGGATTTTATTTAGTTTAACGATCAATCGAGGATTAAAGGTTCGCGAGGGAATTAAAGAATTGCTGGCCTATGCTCATAAAAAAAATATTGCCGTTTGGGTTATCAGCGCTTCGCCGGAATCTATGGTCAAGCCGGCCTGGGAATTATTTTTTCCCAACGTCAAAGCCGAATGCATCGGCATTGAGAATGTGATGAACGGAGATTTGCTTACCGCGAAATTAATTTATCCCTTACCGATCGCGGGCGGCAAAGTCGCCAATATCCAAAATAAAATTCAGCGAGAAATAAAACCGATCTTCGCCATCGGCGATTCGATCAATGATCAGCCGATGCTGGAATACGCCGAGCTCGCCATCGTCATCGACCGCGGAAACAGTTTGGCGGAATATGCCAAAGGAAGAAAAGACTGGGTTATTTTGGCCGCCACAACTTAAATTAGCCCGGCCGTGTTTCTCGCCGGGAACGCGGCGAATCAAGAAAAAACAAATTTTGATATTAAAAATATGTCAGACCAAAAAAACAGGCCAAGAGTCGGATTGGGCGTTATCATTGTTAATCAAGAAGGGAAAATACTTATCGGCAAAAGAAAGAACAGCCACGCTCCTTATTATTCCATCCCGGGCGGCCATCTTGACCCTGGCGAAACTTTTGAAGCAGGGGCGATCAGGGAAATTAAAGAGGAAATGAATTTGGATCTTAAGGACCCAAAGGTGATCGCGGTTACCAATAATTTGGAAACTTATCGCGATGAAGGATTGCATTATATTTCGATTATTTTGCTGGTAACGGAATTTTCCGGCGATCTAAAAAATATGGAACCGGAAAAATGCGAGGAGTGGTTGTGGGTTGACCCGAATCATTTGCCGTCGCCGCACTTTGACGCGAGCCGGATGGGTGTTGCTTGCTATTTGGAAAAAGCATTTTATAAAAAATTTGAGTAATTTCAGTAGTTAAATTTTTTGTGACGACAATAAAATACGACCAAATTTATCGACATCATAACGTTTGGGGGGAAAAGCCCAATCCGCTTTTGCAGAAAATTTTGGAAAAGCTCGAACCTGGTTCGGAATTTTTGGATCTGGGCTGCGGCCAAGGTCGCGATGCTTTGTTCATGCTGCAAAAAGGATTCAAAGTGACGGCGATAGATAATTCCGAGGAAGGGATCAAGAAGATGAGAGAAGCGATCGCGGCGAAGAAACTTTCCTTGTCCCGGATCAGGCTATTTTGCCAGAATATCGCGACCTTTAAGATCGAACCAAATAAATATTCAACCATCAACGCCTATAATTCTTTGCATTTTTTGGCCAAGCCAGACGCGTTGCGATCGTTGGTTCAAATAAAGCAAGCCGTGAAAAACGGGGGATACGCGATTATTTCCTGTTTTTTCATTAAGAAGCCGTTGGCTAAAAAAATCGATAATAAACATTGTTTTATCGCGGCGGGGGAATTAATGAAAATTTTTTCCGATTTTGAAATTATTTTGTATGAGGAGAAGACAACCGACAATAAGGGCCACGCGGGCTGCCCCGAACCGCACCGGCACAATGTGGTAAAAATGATCGCGCAAAAAGTAACGCAACGCGCCCGGGCGATTATTATTGCCAAGAGAAAAATATTATTGATCAATCGCCTCAAGGATCACGAATCTTATTGGGTTTTACCGGGAGGGCGCGTCGAAGCGAACGAGACGATAGAAAAAGCGATCCGGCGGGAATGCCTCGAAGAGCTGGGCATCAAAGTTCGCGTTAAAGATTTATTCTATGAAGAAAAATCCGCCAAATCGGAAACGGCCGGCCAGCCGGAATTTTTTTATTTGTGCGAGATGACCGGCGGAGTCATCGGCACCGGCCAGGGGCCGGAGTTTCAATCCGGATCAACAATTTATCAGGGGGAATACGATATTAAATGGGTGGATTTGGAAAAGTTGCCGGAATTAAACCTGAAACCGGAGGAATTGAAGAATAAACTTATTAAAAGTTATGCCAGCGGAAATTAAAATCTTGGTCAAGGGCTACGCCAAAGAAAAGAACGGCAGCGAGTTCGCGTCCTCGACCGTCACTTTGATCCGGGAAAATGGGATAAACGTGATTGTCGATCCGGGGATGGACAGGAAAAAACTTTTGGCCGCTTTGAAAAGCGAGGGCTTGCCGGCGGCGAAGATAAATTTTGTCATCTTGACCCATAATCATTCGGATCATATTCTTTTGGCCGGAATTTTTTTCCAAGCAAAAGTTCTTGATAATGTTGATATTTTTTCCTGGGACGGAAAAATTGCTGGCCATCAGGGAAAAGTTCCCGGAACCGATATAAAAATAATCAAAACTCCGGGACACGATCAGTTCCATTGCTCGGTTTTGGTGCCAACCAAAAAATTTGGGAAAGTTGCCGTGGCCGGCGATGTTTTCTGGTGGCCAGATAATCAAAAACAAAAAACAGACCGGAAAAGTTTAATCAAACTCAAAGACCCTTACGTTAAAAATAAAAAAGATTTGCTCGCCAGCCGCAAGAAGATTTTGGCAATCGCCGACTACATCATTCCAGGGCACGGGAAGATGTTTAAAGTATATAATTTTTTATAGCGCGCATTGGAAAATTTCCGTAATCACGCAGCGTATCACCCAAAGGGTGACTAGCGGAGTGATAGGAAATTTGTCCAGCGCGCGATTTTTTGTGCAACTTTTTCTAAAAAAAGTTGCAAAGATGCTGATAATTATTTGGTGATTTTTTTGATGTTTCCTTCTTTGATCTGGATATAATTATAAGCCGAGAGCGCCGCAATCGCGCCATTGCCGGCCGAAATGACGATCTGCTTGAACGGGCCGTTGGTGCAGTCGCCGGCCGCGAACATTCCCGGCAAAGATGTTTCGTATTTTTCATTGACGATAATTTCTTTTTTTTCATTGATCTTTACCAGGCCGGCGACCAGATCGGTTTTCACTTCAAAGCCGATTTCGACAAAAATTCCATCAACGGCGATTTCCCTGGAAGAATTGTCGGCCAGATTGCGTACTTTAATAGAGGCGACCTTTTTTTCGCCGACGATCTCCTCGACTTTGCTTTGTAAGATAATTTCAATGTTCGCCGTCGCGCGAACTATTTTTTCCAAAGCTTCGAAGGCCTGGAAAGTATCGAATTGGTGGATCAAATAAACTTTAGAGGCGATTTTGGCGAGCAAACCGGCCGAATCCAGCGCGCTGTTGCCGCCGCCGACCACGGCCACGGTTTTATTGCGGAAAAGCGGGCCGTCGCAGTTGGCGCAGTAGGCCACGCCGCGGCCGCCCAATTCTTTCTCGCCCGGCACGCCCAATTGCCGATGCGCCGCGCCGATCGCGACAATCACCGTCTTGGCGGAAAATTTTTCGCTCGCCGTCGCGACCTCGAAATTTTCTTCAGCCAATTTTTTTATTTCCTTGACTTCGCTGATTTTTATTTCCACGCCCAAGTCTTTCACCTGCTCGGTGAATTTTTCAATTAGCTCGGAAGCAGGAATGGATTTATAGCCGGGATAATTCTCGATCATCGAAGCCCAGATCATCTGTCCGCCCAAGTCTTTAGCGACCATTAAAGTTTTCATCTGTCTTCTGGCGGCATAGATCGCCGCTGACATCGCGGCCGCGCCGCCGCCGATAATTATAACATCATACATAATTTTATAATTTGAAGTTTAAATAAAAATTTTAGTTTGGAAAAATAAGTTTCAGAAATTTGAAATTTGAAATTGGAAATTTGGAAAAAATCGGCAAAAACCTAATTTCCAATTTCTAATTTCTAATTTCATCTTCGTTTTCATTGAGGATAGTTTTATGCGCAATAGTTTCTTAAATTAATTATAAGTTTTTTATCGCATTATCGCAATCTTGACAATATAACAATATGGCAATGTAACAAATGTCTCTTTTTGACTTCTTTATTCATATTTGATAAAGTTAGTATATTAAAAATTAATTATTAACAATTCAAACTAAAACTTATGAAAAAAGCGATTATTTTAAGCCTGATGCTGGCTCTGGTTTTGACCGGCTGCAGCTTCAAGGTTCCGCAGGCTGCCAAGGTCTTGACTCCTGATGAGGCCAAAGCGCAGATCACCGATTATATCAATAATCAACTTTTGGCTGATGCCCCTTACAAGGCGACGATAAACAGCATTTCCGACATTAGCGGAGTCTACAAGCTGTCCATCGGCGTTAATGATCAGCAGATCGATGCTTACATGACTCGCGACGCTTCGCTCTTTTTTACGCAGATTTATGATATGAAAAAGAAACCAGCCGCCGCTTCTTCCACCGCCGCCAATACGCCAGCCGAAACGACTCAAGAAGTGAATACCAAAACCGCCAAGCCGACCGTGGAATTATTCGTGATGAGCTCCTGCCCTTATGGCACGCAGATTGAGAAAGGCATTTTGCCGGTCGCGGCTACCCTGGGCAAAAAGATCGATTTTGCCATAAAGTTCTGCGACTATGCCATGCATGGTGAAAAAGAATTAAAAGAAGAGATGAATCAATATTGTATCCAGCAAAATGAGCCGGCCAAGTTCGCGGCTTATTTAAATTGTTATTTGGCAGACGGAAAAACGGCGGCTGATTTTGAAACTGATTTACAAAAAAAGGGTGAAGCCCAAAGCAAGTCAGCCGATATTTTGGCCAAGTGGGCTAAAGTTTCAGCCGATTGCGTAGCTAAAGTAAAAATTAATAAGGGAAAAATTGCAACTTGCGTCGCCGCCACGGACAAGAAATTCAATGTTATGTCAGGATTTGCCGACCAATCCAGCTGGATAAACGGACAATTCCCGCAATTTAATATTTTTAAGGATGATAATACCAAGTATGGCGTCGGCGGTTCTCCGACCTTAGTGATCAATGGCGAAACCATTTCGACCGCCAGAGATTCTGCCAGCTTGCTCAAAACCATTTGCTCGGCTTTTACCACTGCTCCGGCCGAATGCCAGGCGCAGCTTTCTTCGGAAACTCCGGCTCCGGGTTTTGGCACTGCGACCGCCGCTTCCGGATCGGATAGCGCTTCCTGCAACACTCCGACGGCGCAGTAAGACTGACTATTTACAAATAAGCATTTTGGTGCTATTATTTGTTCAGTTAATATTATTTAAACAGTTTCTGCCCTTAAGGATTGAAAAAATTTGGTAGAATTCATTTAAAATTAGCAAAATGATCGCAATTGAACCGACAAGCTTTATACGACTTCATATATATAAAGAAGGGAAAAAATAATTTTCCTTGTTTGGCATTGCTAATTAAATAGGTTTTCTCACAATTTAAATTCCCGGGGCAGACTCATATTATTTATGATTTTTGTTGAAATTGCACTTGGTCTGATCGCTGCCGCGGGAGTTTTTTTGTTGGGTTATTGGGTGCGCAAGAAAAGAGTAACGCAGCAAATCGGAGACGCCGAAAATAAGGCGGAAAAGATCCTGCACGAAGCCAGGTCCAAAGAAAAAGATCTGTTGCTCAAGGCCCAGGACAAAGCCTTGAAGATCATCGAAGAGTCCAAAGAAGAGGAAAGAAAACGCCGTGAAGAACTGAACGGCTTGCAGATCCGCTTGGAACAGCGAGAAAGCTCGTTTTCCAAAAGATTATTGGAGCTGCAGGAAAAACAGCAAGAGCTGTATGACCGCGTCAATAAAGTCGAGGAAGCGAAAGAAAAGATCCGCCAGATCCGCGAAGAGCAATTGGAAAAATTAAAAAAGATCGCCGAGATGTCCAAGGAAGAGGCGAGAGAAGTTTTGTTCAAGAACGTCGAGGCGGAAGCCAAGGATGATCTGGTCGCCAGAATGAACAAGGCGGAAAGGGAAAACGACGAAGCGGTTGACGATAAAGCTCGCGAGCTGATTGCCAGCTCGATGCAGCGCATCGTTTCTTCTTATACTCCGGAAATTTCCACCACTAACGTCGATTTGCCTAACGATGAAATGAAAGGCCGCGTCATCGGCCGCGAAGGACGCAATATCAAAGTCATCGAACAATTGGCCGGCGTCGAGATCATTGTCGATGATACGCCGAATACCATCGTCATTTCCGCTTTTTCCCCGATCCGCCGCCACGTGGCCAAGCGGGCGCTTGACGCGCTGATCAAAGATGGCCGCATCCATCCGACCAAGATCGAAGAAGCGATCGACAAAGCCAAGAAAGATTTGGCTTTGGATATCAAGAAAGCCGGCGAGGAAGCCATCTACGAATTGGGGATTACCGGTTTTGATCCGAAACTTGTCCAAATTTTGGGCCGTTTGAAATATCGCACCAGCTACGGCCAGAATGCTTTGCGCCACTCGGTGGAGGTCGCGATTTTATCCGGTTTGCTCGCCGAAGAATTGGGCGCGGATGTGCCGCTCGCCAAGAAGGCCGGCTTGCTTCATGATATCGGCAAGGCCGTTGACCACGAAGTGCAGGGCACGCATCCGGAGATCGGCCGCGACATCGCCAAGAAATTCAATCTGCCCGAAGAGGTCATCGCCCCGATCGAAACCCACCATGATGATCATCCGCGCGGCTTGATTTCCGTTATCGTCAAAGTCGCTGATGCCATTTCCGCTTCCCGCCCGGGCGTGCGCAGCGATACCTATGAACGCTATTTGCAAAGATTGGAAGAGCTGGAAAGTTTGACCAATTCTTTCGAGGGCGTGGAAAAGTCTTACGCCTTGCAGGCTGGCAGGGAAGTCAGAGTTTTTGTCAATGCCGAAAAGATCGATGATCTGGCGATGCAGAATCTGGCCCGCGAGATCGCCAAAAAAATCGAGGCCGAATTGAAATATCCCGGCGAGATCAAGGTCAATGTGATCAGGGAAAATCGCGTCATCGAATATGCCAGATAAAAAAGTAAAAAGTTAAAAGTAAAAAGTAGAAAAGTATTTTCGGGCGCGGAATCGCCATACCTTTCACTTCTGGCGGGCGGGTAGGCATATTATTGACATATATTTATTCATGGTATTGCTATTTTTTTACCATTTGTTATAATATTAGCAAATAACAAATCATCATAATTTAAAATCAATACTATGAACAAAGCGACTTTAATCGAGAAGATTGCGGAAAAAACCGGAGCTAACCGCAAGCTCGCCGAAAGCATGATCAATTCCATGGTGGACATCATCATTGAGGAGTTGAAAAAGGGGAGTGATGTTTCGATCACCGGTTTTGGCACTTTTGAAACCATGACTCGTTATGCCCGCGGCGGCGTCAATCCGCAGAAACCGACCGAACGCATCCAGATCCCGGAAGTGAAGGTGGCCAAATTCCGCACCGGCAAAAGATTAAAAGATTCATTAAAGGGTAAATAATATCTCACATATCGTAACGCAAAAAAGGAAGACGATTTTTTCGTTCTTCCTTTTGCGTTAGAGGGTGGGAGAGCAGAGAACAAAAAGCAAAGAACATTGAGTAAGAAGCAAAGAGCAGGAAGCGTGATTAAATTTGTTCTTTGATCTTTGATCTGTGTTCTTTCGAATTTGATTTAATATGTTGTTTATGTTAAGTTGAATTTAGTTTGAAATAAAAAGTCCCAGGATTATTTAGCGCCCGTAGCTCAACGGATATCCGCGACATGCCGCTTTGCGGCTGCGCGGATCCGCTCACGGCCAAAGGCCGATGTAGCGGGGAGCGTCTGGCTTCGCCCCAGCCATTCGGCGGGGCGCCCTGTCGAATGGCTGGGCGGGCACATTAATTAAAATAAATTTTTTCTGGCTCCCTTAGCTCAACTGGATAGAGCGTCTGGCTTCGGACCAGAAGGTTGCAGGTTCAAGTCCTACAGGGAGCACTTTTTTTGGCAGACTAAGAAGGAGATAGTATGACAGACAATAAAGCAAGAAAAGAAAAAATAGTAAATAATTTTAGAAAATATTGTTCGGTGTGCGATGGCTTATGCTGCAAAAAGGGAGTTTTTTCAGTTTTTGGCTGGGAAATGAAAGATTTGCCGCTTGCCGGAAAGGATTTTGAAATCAGCAGCCAGTCCGGGGAAAGGGGCGAAACTAAGGATATCGTAATGAAAGACAGATGCATTTTTCTCGGGAAAAATGGCGGCTGCGTTTTACCGCCAGGCATCCGTGCTACCGATTGCATAACTTTTCCTTTTTATCCAAAAATAAGAAAGACGGAAAACGGCTTGGAGATTGAGTGTTTTTACATACATAAAGAATGTTCTTTTTATGATAAGGCCATTAATGATAAAAACATTATTCAAGATATAAAAAAGTATTGGGAAGAAATAATTAAAAATGTTCCGGCCCAGGAAATCCTTGATTGGGTAGGACAAGATGCTTACTGGGACGATTGGTATAAAAATACCGTTATCGTAAATTACTGATAATGGGTTAAGTTCAACATTTTAAATTAGTCGTCTATTTAAACAAGATTAATTAGGGCTGGGTAGCTCAGCTGGTTAGAGCACGGCATTCATAACGCCGAGGTCGAGAGTTCAATTCTCTCCCCCGCCACACACAATCAATTACAAATTACAAATTAAAAATTATTTTATTGACAAAAGTTGTTTGTTCAGTGGAATATGGCTATATTAGGTAATTTGTAATTCGTAATTTTTAATTTGTGATTGAGTGTTGCGCTCATAGCTCAGCTGGTAGAGCAGCTCCCTCTTAAGGAGACGGTCGTGGGTTCGAATCCCTCTGAGCGCACTAGAAATAAAAACAGTCCCGAAGCTTCGGGACTGTTTTTATTTCTAGTGTTCTTAAAGTGTGGATTCGAACAGGTCAGGAGTGAGGCAATGGCCGCGAGGGAACGAGCGGCCGGCAGCCGAACGTCCGCCGACCTGCCGGGGGCAGGTCGGCGCTGACCCCGGACAAGGGAGGCCGCCGCAATTGCGGCGGCGGCCGACCGCGGAAATCCCTCTGAGCGCACTGAAAATTAAAAAACGGGCATTCGCCCGTTTTTTAATTTTCCGCTCAGAGGGATTCGAACTGGTTGCGAGCGAGCTATGAGCCGCGAGGGAACGAGCGGCGAATAAGCGAGCGACGCCGGCCTTTCGGGGAAAGGCCGGCGGCAACCCTGGACAAGGGAGGCCGCCGCAATTGCGGCGGCGGCCGACCGCGTGCTGGTTATTTGAGAAAATTTTTAGAACGATAGAGGGATTCGAACTAGGCAGGAGCGAGACAAATTTGCCGCCGCAATTCCGTCGGTGGCAAATTGGTCGCAAATAAGCAATTAATGTTATAATAAAATCATATGGATTTGAAAAATATTAAAAAACACGACGATTGGGTAAAAATGTGGTCGGCAAAGGGCAGTTTGCATTTTGACTCTCATTTGGGAGAGATTTGGACAAGAAGAAAAAATATTTCCGGAAAGGCGATGTATCGGCAGGTTATTTTTATCTACCAAGACGGAGTCACGGATTGTTGGGCCACTAAATCAGACCGAGACGATTTGGGTGATCGATTGAGTTCTTTGGCGCGCAAGGATAAATCTTATGTTGTTAAAATATCGGATGATTTGCAATCTTGCGCCGAAAATGTTTTGAAATTCATAGATTCCTATGATGCCAATAAGCTTAGCCTCGCCGATTTTGATGAATTCTGGAATCTTGTTTATGATTATTATTTACCGCACATCAGTGTTAAATATCTTGTTGATTATGTTTCTCCCGCGGAATTGAAAGTAATTTTGCCCGTGCTCGAAAGAGCGCGTTTGGCTGCCGAACCAATCTATCGGAAGGTTGAAAATTATGTTGAGCTGATAGCCGAGCGCGTCGCCCGGGAAACATCATTTACCCAAGAGATGATCATTGCCACCACCAAAGAAGAGCTTCGCTCCTATTTCCAGAACAAGAGATTGCCAGATCGTATCCAGTTGAATAATCGTTATCGTGGAGCGGCCTTGATTTTTGACGATAAAGACACTGATATTTTTACGGGCGAAGACGTAAGTAAAATTGAAGGAATGGTCCTGTCTTCGGCCGCGACTACGGTGATCGAAGGGCAAAGTGCTTATCAAGGCAAGGTTACCGGCCGCGTCAAGATCGTATTTGATCCTACTGATCCTCGATTATCATTTTCTGAAGGAGATATTCTTGTTGCCGGTATGACCCATCCGGAATTCTTGCCTCTCTTGAAAAAATCGGCCGGTTTTGTAACCGATTCCGGTGGCATTTTATCTCATGCCGCTATCAGCGCTCGTGAGTTGCGGAAACCTTGCGTGATCGGCACGAATAACGCGACTAAATTGCTAAAAGACGGGGATTTGATTGAGGTTGATGCGAATAATGGATCAGTCAGAATATTAAAAAAGTCAGTTATAATTTCGCCAAAAAAACAGGGCAAGCGGTAGAACTTTATCGCTTTAATATTATAATTATATGACCAAAAAAATCATCATCATTTTAGCGGCAATTATCTTGATTGCCGGCGGAACCAGCATTTATTATTTAAAAAGCCAGCAGCCGCCCACGCCAAAACCCCCGGTTGTTGTTGTGCCTCCCGTTATTACCGACGATAAGGGCGCGACGCCTGAAGGAATAAATTCGGTGGTAGGCGCCAATAATCAGTTCGCCTTGGATCTTTACGCTGAATTAAAAACAGCAGACGGAAATATTTTCTTCTCGCCCTTTAGCATTTCGTCCGCCCTGGCTATGGTCGATGAAGGAGCGCGCGGAAAAACAGCCGAGGAGATACAATCGGTGTTTCATTTCCCCGCTGACGCCAGTTCGCGCCAGTCTTCTTTCGCGGCGCTTTATAATCAGATCAATCAGCCGGACGCAAAATACCAGCTTAGTATCGCCAATGCCCTTTGGGCGCAAAAAGATTATAAATTTTTGGATGAGTATCTTAATGTGTTGGAAAAATATTATGCCGGCCAAGCCACTAATGTTGATTTTAAAAATGCCACCGAACAGGCGCGGCTTGCCATTAATCAATGGGTGGAAGATAAAACTAATAATAAAATAAAGGATTTATTTCCTCGGGGCGCTTTGAATGCCCTGACGCGCTTAGTCATTACTGACGCGATCTATTTCAAGGGAACCTGGATCAAACAGTTCGATAAGAAGCTGACTAGTGATGAAGATTTTCGGGTGAGTTCTGCTAATTCAGTCAAAGTTAAGATGATGCAATTAACGGGCGAGGAAGCGAACTTCAATTTCGCTGAGACAGCTGATTTGCAAATTTTGGAAATGCCTTATGATGGCGATAAATTATCAATGA
This sequence comes from Patescibacteria group bacterium, assembly GCA_028707065.1. Taxonomy (NCBI): domain Bacteria; species Patescibacteria group bacterium. Next base: position 38,564 of record JAQTUZ010000012.1, read on the forward strand.
TGATCTTGCTGCCAAAAAATGACGATTTATCAGGACTGGAAAGCTCGCTGTCATCGGCCAAGATCAGTGACTGGAAAAGCCAATTGCAAGAGCAGCGTGTTGATGTGTATCTGCCGAAATTTACTTTTGATACTAAATATTCTTTGAACGGAACCTTGGCAAAAATGGGTATGCCCACGGCTTTTACCGGTCAGGCTGATTTTTCCGGCATGGATGGCACGAAAAATTTAGCCATTCAACTGGTAATTCATCAGGCTTTTGTGGCGGTTGACGAAGAAGGCACGGAAGCGGCCGCCGCCACCGGCGTTGCCGTCGCCGCATCCGCCATGCCCATACCGCGCCAGATCCCGGTCTTCCGCGCCGACCATCCATTTCTTTTTTTGATCCAGGACAAGGATAGCGGAAATATTTTGTTCCTCGGCCGAGTTTCCAACCCGAACAAATAATTTATACAAGCTGCCTAAAAATAAAAGACCCGCTCCGTCATAATGACCGGAGCGGGGTTTGTTTTTTTATTGGAAGACGGTAATTTTCCTGTTCCCGTCGGAATAAAAAAGAGTATTTCCGACTTGTTGAAATTTATTACGATCTCTTTCCAACCAGCCAAGAAATGGCGGAGTGAATTGGACTTCTGCTTTTGCATCCGCCCTCTCAAATTGATTGGCCTGAGGCCAGACGCCATCAAGATAATTGCTGAACTGAAAAAAACTTGATAGCATTTCCCAGAAGTTATCATCGCTTTGGCTTGATGATGTCTCTGCCGAAACGCCGGCGCAAGACGAACTGCGGCTGCCGGAGACGAGGGGGAATTCCGGCGAAAAATAATCGCCAAAACCAATCCAGACAAAGGCCGTAATTACGCCGAGACAAGCCAGGGGGAAAGCGGCAATCAAAGCAATTCTTTTAACCGTTGAAAATACTCCGATTAAGTTTTTCAGCCAATCAGACAGAATTGCCGCTATCCAGTCGGTTCTGAAGATTGATCTGGCGGCGTAAACGATCATTTCCATCAGCAAACTCCTTTTTAAAAATGGTTTATATTTGTTATTGTTATAATAATGAGCGATTCAATGTTCGTAGTATATAACTATTTTCTATTTTTGTCAAGATTGGAATATAAAAACGGAGTTAAGACGGCAAGTAGCCGCCAATATATTAAAATAAAAATCCCGCTCCGTCGCAACGACAGAGCGGGGTTTGGTTACTGTCCGATTATCTCCTGATAAAGGACTGCTTCGTTTTTGAGCAAAAATGCCGGAGTGAATAATTCGTGCCACTCTTCCATAATTTTGATATCGCCGATCTGGTCGGCACGGAATAATTTTTCCAGAGCGATATTATATATTTTGACCTGTGCATCGCCGATATCCAGGAATTCGGAAACGCGCAAGGCACTCAGGGGGATGAATTCCTCAATTGAGACAACCTTCGTTTCTTTTTGAAGAATCCGGGCGGTTTTTCGGAGAAGTTCCAATGATACTTCAAAGGAGGAAGCTATTGTTTCCCTTATTTCCATCCTTTCTTTAGATGGTTCAAAAACGTTGAAAGAGGCAAGTTGAACAATCCGGTAGACGTCCTCATAGCCTAAACCGAATTCTTCGTTGCACAAATGCTTTTTCAGGAATTCCTTTACTTCGCTGGAGGCATATACTCCGCGCGATTCGTAGATTTCCTTAAGCATGTTATCCGGGTAAACGTTAATGCGGCCAATGACGCCGGATAAAGTTTTTAAAGAATCAGCGACCGTGTGGAAGAGATCAGGCCAGGCGACTCTTTCTATCCGCGATTGGTGGATCGCTCTTTCTTCCCAGGTTTTAATGCAATCGGTGATCATATCCGCATAACGTTTGGCCATTACACCATTGCCCTCAATACCTTCAGTACGAATGGTATTTTTTTTGTGCGGCATGGCCGAAGAACCCTTTTGTTTTTTAGTGAACGGTTCTTGCATCAGCGGATTTCCGCTTCGGGCCGACAGGCGGATGTCATTTGCGATTTTATCCACCACTTGAACGACATTGCTCAGGGCGTTCGCAATTGGCGCAAAAAGGACACGGGGCAGAATTTGCGTAGCGCCATAGAACGGAACAAATCCCAAAATTCGCAGGGCTTCTTTTTCCACTTCCGGAGGAATGCTGCCATACTTGCCGATGGCGCCGGAAAGTTTCGAATATTTTAGATTTGCACGGGTTTGACGGAGCGTTTCACGGGCAACCTGAAGTTCCCTCAGCCAGGTTAAGCCGCGAGAACCTTCAGTCTGCAGCTCGGCTTCCTGGCCATGAGTTCTGGCGTTCATAATCGTGTAGCGAAAAGCAATGCAAAAACCTTTGATGGTTTTTTCCAGCTCATCAAAGAGCAGGTCGATTACCTCCAGAGATTCGATCAGCATTCTGATGAAGGCAGATTCTTCGGTGCAATAGGAAGTGATTTTTTCGTGCACGTTTTGATGAAGAGTGATTGGCAGGCCACGCAGCCGTTCGTCAATAAAAGCATTGAGGTCGTGGTGAATTTCTTTGTCACGTTTTTTCCACCACGGAATATCAATTGGCGAATTTAGCCAGCAATCCCTGATGGCGATAAAAATTTCTTTGACGATCATCCCCAGATTGACCCGCGCCTCGATAACGGCCAGCTCGGTTTTTTGCCAGAGCGAGAGCCTGTGTTCATCGCTGAAAATTTCAGCGATTTTTGGATTGACATACCTTTCATGCATAACGCCTCCTTATAAGGTTTATGGTTTATTGTAATTTACTATCTGTTTTCAGGAACTTTTTAATTTATCAGAATAACGGCGATAAGTCAATTAAAAAAGGACTGTCTCGTAATGAGCCAGCCCTTTGTTGAATGTTCAAGAAACAGAGGTCAGGCGACGAAATTGTCAAATTTTTCAATTTTCGATTGAAGTTGCAAGTACGCCGCCGGATTGGTTTGCGCCAGAATGCCAATTGCCGCGGCAAAGGCATTGCTTTCCGGCCAGGTGGTTAAAAGCGGAACGCCCGAGGCCAGACGGATGCTTGACCAGATGTCATCCGGAAATTCTTCGAATTTCACTGGGCAAATGATCACTTGCCAAGCGGTATGTGCCGCGAGTATCGGTCCCAGTCCGTCGGAGCGCCCGACCGAACAGACGATCACGCCGCCTTGCGGGTAATTGGCAACGATCCGGTCCAGCATCAACAGCGAATCAACCGTGCTTTTGTGACCCGACTTAATAATGTCAAGATTGTCGACACCGGGTACGGCCGGAATTTCTTTCGGTATCGGATCACTTTCTGATCCGCGCCAGAAAACCAGCGCTTGCCTGGGCAGGGTCAGACGCGCGGACATCTCGGCGATGAACTGGTAATTACGTTCGATTATTTCCAGTTTTTTCTCGCCGAAATCGCGAAAGACCTGTTTGTCGAACTGTTCGCCGTTCTTCCAGAGCCGCCAGCTGTCGTTATCGACGACATCGGAAACGCGCATCTGATCATCAAATTCGATTTTGAAATCGATCAGGTCAAGGCCAAGAACGGCCCAGGCTTTTTCCAGGACCAGAAACGTCCGGCGGGTTATTTCTTCCAGCTTGTCGATCTGCTCCGGCGTAACTTGCCTGGGAATTTCGGAAACGCTGATGGTTGATTCTTTGGTCCAGCCGGGTTTTTTGGAATGAACCAGCTGCCATTTTTCCGCGCGGGCATCGATGATCAACGGATCGTCGATGATTTCGCTTTTGTCGCTGAATTCGCCCTCCTTGTCCCTTTCTTTCAAATTGGAAAAGACGTCGCCGAATTTCCCTTTGGTGGTCTTGAGGAAGAATTCGATCTCCAGGCGGTGAAACCGTTTCGGTTTGGTTTTGTCCGCGGTTTTTAAATCCGGATGGCGGCTCAAGTAGCTGCCGACCGCCCGGCGCCGCGCTACGACTTCCAGCGGAACCATCTTTGATTTTTTCATGATGAATTCCGTTTCCGAATGCCGTCCGCAGTAGGCTGTAGGAATGCCGCAAGCGTTCAGCAGTTCGAAAACATTGCAGGTCGTGGTGGTGGCTGAAACAGCCTTACTGTCGAATTTGCGGGTCAGCCCGGGATCATCCATTGCCGTGATATCTTTCTTGTTTCCAACGATGACCAAATCATCGTTGCCGACCATGGCAAAAATCATTTTTGTTTTGCCTTCAACCAGCGTTTTGCCTTTTTCCGGCTTTTCCATGAAACACCCCTTTCTTGGGTTTAGGTTTTTTTGATTAACAATGAGCCTTCCTGCTTTTAGTGAACTTTCCAGCTTAACAGAAAACGCCTTTAAATGTCAATTTTTGAATTTGGCGAAAACCGAGGGTCATTGCCGGAAATTCGCTTTTTTTATGGCAGTTATTGCAAAAATTCTGGCAAAAAATTCAGCTTAACGCCAATTTCGGCATATGCTATAATTAAAGCGACCGGAGAAATCTCATTTATATCATTTTGCCAAAGCAAGATCGTTGCTTTGGCCGCGAATCGGGAGTTTTAAGAGGCGATTAATTTTAAATTTACGCCGGAGGGGAAAATCAACCAAATGAATAATTGTAAAAATTCGGAAAAAGACTTTCTTGATTTTTTTGATAATGTCCCGGACGGAGTATTGCTGGTTGATATAAAAACCAAGAAGTTTTATTCCGGCAATAAAGCGATCTGCCGCCTGCTGGGCCGCTCGCGCAAGGAATTTAAAAAATTGCGAGTCAAAGATATTCATCCCCAAGCCGTCTTGCCCCGCGTTTTGAGCTATTTTGATCGTTTGGCAAAAAGGGAAATTTCTCTGGCGAAAAATATTCCGGTAAAAAGAAAATCCGGCCGGATTTTTTATGCTGATATAAATGTTTCAGCTCCCGTAATGGTGGATGGAAAAAAATTAATGATCGGTTTTTTCCGAGATGTGACCTCGAGAAAAAGGGCCGAGGAAGAATTAGCGGCGTCAAAACAGCGGCTGGCCGATTTGGTGAATTTTTTGCCCGACGCGACCATGGCCATTAATCTGGCGGGCCGGGTGATCGCCTGGAATAGAAAGATAGAGCAGATGACCGGCGTCAAAAAAAATGAAATTTTGGGCAAGGACAATTATCTTTACGCCGTTCCTTTTTACGGCAAGCGGCGGCCGGTATTGATGGACCTTGTCCTGAAAAGAAATAAAAAGATCGCGAAAAAATATCCTTATATTCAGAAAGAAAAAGATCAGCTTATTTCCGAGATATTTATTCCTTTGCTTTACGGCGGGAAAGGCGCTTATCTTTGGTGTGTCGCTTCCCCGCTCTATGATGAAAATGGCAAGCTGGCCGGGGCGATCGAATCGGTCAGGGACATCACTGATCGCAAACTGGCCGAGCAAGAATTGTCCAAAAGCCGCGAGCGATTCAAGAATTTGGTCGATTTGCTGCCGCAGACGGTTTTTGAAATGGATAAGAACGGCAAATTGACCTTTGTCAATCATTACGGTCTTGCAACTTTCGGATATGCCAAAAAAGATTTGGCCCAAAAAAAACTAAAAATCCTAGAGTTGATCGCCAAAGAAGATCGAACCAGAGCCGCTAAGATGATCTTAGAGCGGATCAAAACCAGGAAAATCGGCGCCAATGAATATTTGGCCGTAAGAAAAGACGGTAACACTTTCCCCGCGCTTGTTTATTCCAGCTATGCGGTTCAAGAAAATAAAATGGATGGGATCAGGGGTATTCTGGTCGATCTAACCAGCATTAAGAAAGTGGAGCAATCATTAAAGGAAATAGCGGCCAAGGATGAGGCGCTGTTGGGAAGCATTGCCGACGGCGTGATTGCCGTGAATAAAGAGGGAAAAATAATTTTGATAAATCAAGCCGCTTTGAAAATGCTGGGCTATACCGAAGAAGAAACGATGGGAAAAAAATGGTTTGATGTTTTGCATAAAGAAGACGAAAAGGGCAATAAGCTTCCTTTGGAAAAAAGCGATTTCGCCGCTGTCCTGAAAACGGGCCAGACTTTTTCCGCCATCACGCCCTATTATTACGTGGGAAAAAGGGGGAAGAAATTTCCGGTCTCTCGGGCGGTAGCGCCGGTTATTTTAGGAGGGGAAACGATCGGGGCCATTAATGTTTTTCGGGACATCACCGAAGAAAAAGCGCTGGATCAGGCTAAAAGCGATTTTCTTTCTTTGGCCTCGCACCAGCTGCGCACCCCGCTTTCGGCGTCAAAATGGATTTTGGAAACAATGTCGTCGCAAACCCAAGGCCTAAGCGATAAGCAAAAAAGGTATCTGCGCGATTTGGCTATTTCCAACGAACTATTGATCGGCTTGGTGAACGGCCTCCTGGACGTGGCGCGGATCGAGGCGGGCAGGCTGTCTATTTATAAAAAATCAGTTGACATTTTGGCGCTG
>JAQTUZ010000013.1 GCA_028707065.1 Patescibacteria group bacterium
ATGACCGTTATTGGCTGTCGCGGCTTTTGACCGGAGAAAAAATCCATACCCGGTTTTATTTCGATGAAAATCATAAGATCAGCCATTGGGAAGAATTGGATTGACATCGGTCTTTCTTTAGTTTAGGGTAGAGAAAAGCGCAAATACGATCAGATAGCTGGTTGTTAATCAGTGAATCCGGCGTGATGGCGACCGCGACCCGTAGCAGGAGAGAGGTGCTACCGGATAATTGCTCCTTTATAGCTTAAAGCGGGGCAACAGATCGCTTGCGTTTCAGGGGTGTCTTGTTTTATAGATACCCCTTTTTTAATTGACTTTTGGCCATTTTTGCCGTAAAATTTCAGCAGAATGTTAAAAAATAAAAAATAAAGAGCGAATTTGCTTTTGTTTCTAATATTACAGAATTTGATAAAAATTCTTAGATTGGGATACATTGGTAGATTCGGATTATGATTATGCAAATCCAAATCAAGGCCACCAAAATCGAGTTAACCGATGCCATCCGCGATTACGTGCAGAAAAAAGTCGATATGCTGGAAAAATATCTCGGCGATATCCCCGTGATCAATTGCCATTTCGAAGTCGGGCTCGCCGTCGGCGGCCAGCAATCGGGCGAGATCTATCGCGCGGAAATCAATTTGGATCTGAACGGAAAATTGTTAAGAGTGGAAAAAACCGAAAAGGATCTGTATAAAGCGATCGATAAAGTCAAGGATCATATGGAAAGAGAGATTATCAAGTTTAAGGAGAAATTACGGGAAGTTAAATAAAGTAAGAAGTAAAAAGTAATAAGTAATAAATAAATCGTTTTTTACTTTTAACTTTTTACTTATTACTTTTTTGTTATGAGTTTTTTGACTGCGATTTTCGGCGATCCGAACGAGAAAGTTGTTAAGGAATTGGAGCCGATCGTTGCCGAGATAAATAAATTGGAAGAAAAATACGCTAAGATGTCCGACGAAGAACTCGCCGGGCAGACTTTAGTTTTGAAAAATCGCTTGTCGGAAATCACCGGCAAACGCAGCAGTCCCGAGGCGGAGACTGCTGCGGGGCCAGATGAGATTGAAACGGCCGTGAAGCAAAAATTGGATGAAATTCTTCCCGATGCTTTCGCCGTCATGCGCGAAGCGGCCAAGAGAAAATTAAATCAGCGGCATTTTGACGTCCAGCTGATGGGAGGCATCGTTCTGCATCGCGGTCAGATCGCGGAAATGAAAACCGGCGAAGGAAAAACTTTGGTAGCGACTTTGCCGCTTTATCTTAATGCGCTTACCGGCCGCGGCGTGCAACTGGTTACCGTCAATGATTATTTGTCCCGCGTCGGCGCCGGCTGGATGGCGCCGATTTATAATTTTTTGGGACTCTCGGTCGGCGTGATCGTCAATCAAGCCTCGTTCATTTATGACGCCAATTATATCAACGAAGAAGAAAAATATGATGAGCGCCTGGCCCATTTCCGCCAAGCCGATCGCCGGGAAGCCTACGCCTGTGATATCGTTTATGGCACTAATAATGAATTCGGCTTTGATTATCTGCGCGACAACATGGTTCCGACTCTCGCGGATAAAGTCCAGCGCGGCTTGAATTACGCCATCGTCGACGAGATCGATTCGATCTTGATCGATGAAGCCCGCACGCCGCTGATCATTTCCGCGGCGGCCGAGGAATCAACCGATAAATATTTTAAATTCGCCGATCTGGTGCGCCGTTTGAAAGAGAACGAAGACTATAATGTCGATGAAAAAATGCGCGCCGTCACTTTGACTGAAGGCGGCATCGAAAAGATGGAAGGCTGGCTGGGCATCGGCAATATTTACGTGGAAAAAGGCATCGGTGAAGTTCATCATATCGAGCAGGCTTTAAAGGCGGAAGTGATCTTCCATCGCGAAAAAGATTATGTCGTCAAGGACGGCGAAGTTCTAATCGTCGATGAATTTACCGGCCGCTTGATGCCGGGCCGCCGCTATAGCGAAGGCTTGCATCAGGCGATCGAAGCCAAGGAAGGCGTGGCGATCCAGCGCGAATCGCAGACTTTGGCGACCATCACTTTTCAGAATTATTTCCGCATGTATAAAAAACTCGCCGGTATGACCGGTACGGCCGTGACCGAAGCGGAAGAATTCGCCAAAATTTATAAATTAGAGGTAGTCATTGTTCCCACCAATAAAGTGATGATCACAAAAGACCTGAACGATCTGGTCTATAAAACCGAGCTGGGAAAATTTCAGGCGGTGATCAGGGATATTAAAGAGAGGCATTCGCTGGGCCAGCCGATTTTGGTCGGTACGATCTCAATCGAGAAAAACGAACTGCTGTCCGAACTGATGCGCCGCGAAGGCTTGCAGCCGGAATTTTTGAATGCCAAAAACCATGAACGGGAAGCGCGCATCATTTCCCAGGCCGGTAAACTCGGCTCGATCACGGTGGCGACCAATATGGCCGGCCGCGGCGTCGATATTATTTTGGGCGGACAGATGGAAAAGGATCTGACCCCGGAACAGCTCGCGGCCCGGAAAGAGGAAGCTGACAAGGTTAAAGCTTTGGGCGGCCTATACGTGATCGGCACCGAGCGCCACGAGGCGCGGCGCATCGATAATCAGCTGCGCGGCCGCGCCGGGCGCCAGGGCGATGAGGGCATGTCGCGGTTTTATCTTTCCTGCGAAGACGATTTGATGCGCATTTTCGGCGGCGACCGGATGAAAAAACTGATGACGACTTTAAGATTGCCCGAGGATATGCCGATCGAGAACCGGATGATCACCGGTTCGATCGAGACGGCGCAGAAAAAAGTGGAAGCCAACAATTTCGACATGCGCAAACATCTGGTGGAATACGACGACGTGATCAACAAGCATCGCGAAACGATCTATCGCCGCCGCGACGAAATTCTGGCCACCGCGGAAAATGAACCGGAAAAATTATCGAAAATAATTTTGGCAATGGTGGAAGAAGAAATTGAACAAGTGGTTTCTTTCCATACCGCCGCCGAGGATATCAAAACTTGGAATATCAATGAGATTTATGAGGTGGTGAACTCGATCTTCCCGGTTCAGAGCGAGCTGAAAGCTGATCTTACCGGCATTGCCGATGAGACGAAAAGATTGGAAAAGGCGATGGTGCGGACGAAGATTATCGAGCATCTGGTCGGGCTGAGCGGCGAGCGTTACGGCAAAATGGAAAAAGATTATGCGGATGCCGGTTTGGATTGGCGCGATATCGAGAAAAATATTTTATTGCGTTCGATCGATTCGCTCTGGGTCGATCATCTTGATTCGATGGATTATATGCGGCGGGGGATCGGTTTGCGCGGCTACGGCCAGCGCGATCCGCTGGTGGAATATAAGAAAGAAGCTTATCGGATGTTCTCGGAACTGAATAATCTGATCCAGAAAGAAGTGGTCTATGGAATTTATAAATTCGGCTCGGCGCAAGGCCTCTCGGCTTTGGGTTTTTCCGCGCCGAATCTGTTGCAGCGGGCGCGGACTTTTTCCGCTCCGGCCAAAACCGCCGAAGCCTCCGCTGATGGCCGCAGCGCCTTTGACAATGTCAAACAAAAAGTACTCAATGCCGCCGGCGAAAAAGTCGGACGAAATGATCCGTGTCCGTGCGGAGCGAAAAAATCAGACGGCTCGCCGGTCAAATATAAAAATTGTTGCGGCAGATAACTTGAGTTTTGTATAAAGCGAGCGGAGTCCCCCGAAGCTCCGCCGCGGAGCGAAGGGGGATGGATCAGGTAAGAAATATAAGAAATGTTGCGGAAAATAGAAGTAAGAAGTTAGAAGTGCGAAGTAAGAAATTTTTTTGTCATCCTGAACGGAGCGAAGCGGAGTGAAAGATCTATTATCCGAGAGGTTCGCATATTAATTTTAAAAATTTTTTTCGAGAAAATCCGCACTTACCGAAAAATAGATCCTTCGCGACACGCTCAGGATGACAAAATGAATTAAATGCCATGGAAAATAAGTCGGATAAAAAAATATTTTTTCGCAATATTAATGACCAGAAGGTGTTGCATTCTATCGTTGATATTATTCCCCGCGGTACCAGGGTTTATTTGTATGGTGGCGCGGCACGCAATGCCCTGTATCATAAATTATTCGGTAAATGGTTACCGCAACGCGATTATGATTTAGTGGTGATTGGCGATTATAAAAAATTTATCAAAAAATTAAAAACTATCGGATTTATTTCGGGGAAGAAATCAAAAGTTTTTGGGAAAATGGTTTTAAAAAAACCGTTGGTCAAAAAGCCGCGAACCCTTAATGATTGTTTGTGGATCGATATGGTGCTTCGCGAACATGGGCAGATCTTAAGTCTTTTAAAAAAGCGGGCAAATTTTACCATCAATGGAATAGCTCTGCCCATTGTCCAGGCTTTTCAAAGTGATTGGCAGAAGCATATTGTTGCCGTACCGCATGCCCTGGCCGATCTTAGAGATAAAAAGTTGCGAACCCAAGTTATCCATCCGATCGATATCTACGCCGTGATTCGCTTTGTTTCCCTTGGTTTCAGGGCGCCGACTAAGATTGAGATTAAACAAATTTTGGATAAGTTAAAAAATATTGAACGCTGGCGGTTTGAACGGGACGCTAAAAAAGTAATTAATTACGTCGGTAGCAAAGAAAAAGTTTTAAAAATTGCCAAAAAATTGGGAATAAAAATAAATATTCTTAATTATGAAAATTGTTCACGCCAATCAGAGTAAAAAATTTTAAAATAGCAGCATCAAGAAACAGATTAAACAGTATGGTGAGAATTATTATCGGAAGTAAAAACGACAAACAATACTTGAATGAAATCGAAGAGATTTTCAATAGTCTTGATGTGCCTTATATGATCCAGGTAAATTCTTGCCACAGAAATTTGCGAGGATTAATAAAATTGCTTAACAGCATACGGTCGGGTAAGAAAAAAACAGATGTAATTATCGCGCTTGCTAATTCAGCGGCGAATTTGCCCGCGGTCATAGCCGGGTATTTAAAAATTTCGGCAATTCCCGTTATTGGCGTCGGACTAAGCGGAAAACGCATTGGCGGCGCGGATAGTTTGCTTTCCATAGCAACGATTCCCCGTAATGTCCCGTTATTAAATACCGGCATTGATGAAGTGGGGATGTATAATGCGGCATTAGCATGTTTGAATCTGCTCGCAATGCGAGATAAAAATTTAGCAAAGAGAGCCGCAATATTTTTCAACGGAGTAAAATAAATTGTGATATTTAAAAATAATAATAAAATCATCAAAAATTAATTTATGAGTAAAAAAGCCGTGGTGACCGGCGGGGCCGGATTCATCGGATCCAATTTGGTCGACGCGCTCGTCGAACGCGGGTTTGACGTCCAGGTCATCGACAATCTTGTCGCCGGAAAAAGAGAATACGTCAATTCCCGGGCGACTCTGCATGTTTTAGATATTACCGAGCAGGAATTGATCAAGCCGATCTTCAAGGATGCGGAATATGTTTTTCATTTGGCCGCTTTGCCGCGAGTCCAATATTCCATCGAGCATCCGCGGGAAACGAATAAAGTCAATGTTGAAGGCACGATCAACGTGTTGCTCGCCGCTGCCGAGGCAGGAGTTAAAAAATTGGTTTATTCGGCTTCCAGCTCGGCTTACGGCGATCAGATCAAAATGCCCTTAACGGAAGACATGGCGGCTTTGCCGAAAAGTCCGTACGGTCTGCAAAAATATATCGGCGAACTTTATTGCCGCCTTTGGAGCGAGGTTTATAATCTGCCTACTGTTTCCTTGCGCTATTTTAACGTTTACGGACCGCACGAAGATCCGGAAGGCGCTTACGCTTTGGTGATCGCCAAATTTTTGCGCCAGTGGCAGAACGGCGAGGCTATGACTATAACCGGCGACGGCGAACAAACCCGCGATTTCACTCATGTGCGCGATATTGTCCGGGCTAATATCCTGGCGGCCGAAAGCGAGAAAGTCGGCCTGGGCGAAGTGATCAATATCGGCGCCGGCCATAATCATTCGGTCAACGAGATTGCCGCTTTGATCGGCGGGCCAACGGTCAATATTCCGGCGCGCTTGGAGCCGCGGGACAGCTTGGCCGATACCTCCAAGGCCCGCGAACTTTTGGGCTGGGAGCCGCAGGAAGATCTGGCCGCGGCCATTACCGAACTTAAAATTTTACTTGGGATAAAATAATTTTTATGAAACCTTTTTCCGATAATATAATTTTTTTTGATTCGGAGTTTTCTTCTTTCGATACGAAAAGAGGGGAGCTTTTGTCAATCGGGATGGTGAAGATGAACGGCGAAGAATTGTATTTGGAATTGGAATCAGCCGCGGAACCGGATGAATGGGTGAAGGAGAATGTTTTGCCTAAATTGTCCGGCGAAAAAATAAGTCTGGCCGAGGCGGTGGAAAGAATAAAAAAATTCGCCGGCTCCAGTACGCCATTCCTGCTTTCTTACATTGATAATTACGATGCCGTCTATTTAAAGAATATCATCGGTCCGGGAAAGACCAATATTTTCCATTGGATCACGATCGATATCGCCTCGATGTTTTTCGCGTTAGGGAAAAATCCGGAAGATTTCGGCGATGCCGACCGCGACGGCACTTTTGAAAAAATGGGCATTGATTGGCATAAATACCGCGAGCATCACGCGCTCGACGACGCCAAACTCTTGCGGGAATTTTATTTGAAATTTTATTATGATAATCAAACTAAATCTCGGCTGCGGCCAAAAAAGGCTTCCTGGTTTCCTTGGGGTGGATCGGATAAAAACTGAAGCGACCGACATCATCCATGATCTGGATATCCGGCCTTACCCTTTTGCCGATAATTCAGTTGCGGAAATAATGGCTGATAATGTTTTAGAGCATGTTGCTTCTTTATTGCCGACCATGGAAGAAATTCATCGCATTCTCGAGCCGAACGGAATAATAAAGATCCGCGTGCCCTACGCCAAGAGCGACGCCGCTTTCAAGGATCCGACGCACAAAAATTTTTTCACCGAAGACACCTTTTCTTATTTTTCCGATGAGCATTATTTTTCTTTTTATTCGCGGGTCCGCTTTAAGGTGGAAAAAGTGGAATTTTACAATTATTCGGTTGATTGGCGCCATCGGTTAAGAAATTTGCTTCCCGGCAAGAAATTACTGAAAATATTTTTATTCAACATCTATGACGAGATTTATTTTGAGTTAAGGTGTTTGAAATAACAGTTTGTCATTTCCGCGTCGGCGGGAATCCAGATAGATTCATAATAGATAATTTTCTGGATCATCCTTGGTGCGGGAATGACATTGACTAATTTTATGACTAAAATTATCATTGTTTCCGGTCCGGTGATCGTGGAAAACGGCCAAGTGCTTTTGAATAAGCACGGCGACACAACTTTTTGGAAATTCTGCGGCGGACAAGTCGAGGATTTTGATCTTGACCTGGAGGAAGCCGCGGCTAGAGAAGTAAAAGAGGAAATGGGGATCGGCATAAAAGTGATCGACCATGAACCTTTTATCACTCACGCGGTCAAGGAAACTCCGGCCGGAAAACTTGATGTGATCTTGGTCCATTATTTGGCCGAGCGGATCGGAGAAATAAAACCCGGCGCGGATATCCAAAAATGGGAATGGATTCCGCTCGAAGATCTAAAAGAAGAAGAGCTCGGGCCGAACGTTATTCCGGCTTTGCGGCATTTTGGATTTTGGGAATAATTTTTTAGACAAAGAAAAAAGGAACAACCGAAGTTGTTCCTTTTTGTTACAGGTGGACTTGTTTTTTTAGTAGCCGTTGGCTATTCTCATCGCTTCAGCCGATCGTTCTGCCAATTCTTTTTTCGTTTGCTCCTGGATTTCCTTCCGGGTAGGCAGACGATGGCCGGCGTTGGCAATCCGGTCTTTCCGCATCGCGAGATACGCCTTGGCCTGAAATTCGATTTCCGCTACTTCCTTGTCGGAAATCAGCGGAACCATTTTGGCCTTGACGATTTTCGGAACCGACAAATTGACCGTGTCGGTGCGGTGGGCAATGCCGATGATGGTTGCGGTCGGCATGACATTGGCCTGACCAGCCGTGGCAATGTAAGTGCCTTCGCTGACCGATACTCCTTCTTCCTGAATCACTACGTTGTTCATGTTTTCACATTCGACTTGAATGTTGGGGGAAAGGATAATCTGCGTTTCCTGGGAAAAGACAGGGCTTAAGAACATAGCGACGAATGTTATCGCAATTGCGAGAATTCCGAGCGAATCAGTAATCTTCCCCAAAATCTTTGTAAACATATACGCCTCTTTCTTTCTGCCCTTTTTTCAAGGGCTGGTTTGGTTTATGAGGAGCAAGAATTATTTTTGATATTATCAGTATAGCATAAAATATAAAATATGTCAAGAGTATTAGTCATATTGTGTCTAATTTTATTTAATTTTAGCCATATATTATTATAATGATTCTATATAATTTTGTAAATTATGGTGAGCCAAACAACCCTATTGCTTGCTTGATGTCAGCTTAATAAAGTGATAAAATTGAGTAATAAAACATTAATTTTTTATTAATTTATATGCAGAATTTTTTGGCAATCATCTTGCTTGTCGGTTTGGCCGTAATTATTTATTTATTGTTAAGTAAAAAAAGCGGCGGGAACGACGAAAAGATCGCCGCGATGATGGAGCGGCTGGCGAATCTGGGCGCGCAGAATGAAGAGATGCGCAAAGCGCTCGATGCCAAACTTTCCGAAGCCTATAAGACCACGCAGGACCAGTTCGGCAAGACCGCCGGTTTGATGCAGGGCGTGACCGGGCAGGCGAATAAGATGATGATGGAGATGCACGTCCAATCGCAGAAAGTTATTTCGGAAGTGTCAGAAAAATTGGCCAAGCTGGACGAGACCAATAAGCAAGTGGTCAACTTTTCCGGCCAGCTGCAGAATTTGCAGGACATTTTGAAAAATCCCAAACAGCGTGGCATCTTAGGTGAATTCTTTTTGGAAGAAACTTTGAAAAATGTTCTGCCGCCTAACGCTTATGAGATGCAATACAAATTGGGCAAAGATAAAGAGGGGAAAGCCGATCTGATCGTCGATGCGGTCGTCTTTGTCAAAGATAAGATAATTCCGATCGATTCCAAATTTTCTCTGGAAAATTATCAGAAGATCCTGGATACTTCTGACGCGGCTGAGCGGGAAAATTTGGAAAAAGTTTTCCGGCAGGATCTGAAAAATCGCATTGATGAAACTTCCAAATATATCAAGCAGGAAAAGGGGACGATGGATTTTGCCTTTATGTTCATCCCGAGCGAGGCGATTTATTATGATTTGCTGATCAATAAAGTCGGCGCGGTGAAAATAAACACGCGCGACCTGATCGAATATGCTTTCCGCGACAAGAAAGTCATTATCGTTTCGCCGACATCGTTCCTGGCTTATCTGCAAACCGTCTTGCAGGGCTTGAAGGCGATGAAGATCGAAGAGACGGCCAAGGAAATTCAGGAGAACGTCGAAAAACTCGGCCGGCATCTTGTCGCCTATGATGATTATTTCAAGAAGCTCGGCAATTCCTTGTCCACGACCGTCAATCATTACAATTCCGCCTATAAAGAATTTAAAAAAGTCGATAAAGACGTTATCCGCATCACCGGAGGCGAGTCGGATATTGAGCCGTTGGAGCTTGAGAGGCCAAAAATTAACGAGGAATGATTTTTAATTGTACTAAGAAGCCGGAGGCCCCGTCGAATGACTGGGGCGGGCGATGAATCAAAAATAGAAGTGCTTGAGTTGGAAAGACCAAAAGGAGAGGAATGAAGTAAGAAGTATGAAGTTAAAAGTAAGAAATTTTTCGACATTCTTTCTTTTTTGTCATCCTGAGGAGGAAGCCGTCGCGGCTGATGACGAAGGATCTATTTTACAGTAAGCGGGATATTTATTTTCTGAATTTAGAAACTCTAAGGTTGTAATAGAGCCAATCGATTAAAATCTTGTTCGGCGAAATTATATGTTTTTACAAAATAGATCCTTCGCGCGGCGCTCAGGATGACAAAAGGGAGGAGGACAAAAAGAAAAAAGGAAAAATAAAAACAGCCTTCGGTAAGTTGAAGGCTGTGTGGCGGATCATTGGATGATTGTTTATCCCGCGCTATGGTTCTTTTTTTCTTCGGTTTTAGTAGAGCCAAACTTCTCATCAAGTTTTTTCAGGATTTCTTTTTTGGCCATATCTAATCCATTTTCAGCATAGCAAAATCCGCTCACCAGTAAGCAGAGAATACTCCCGGCATAGTAATTAATAGGATGAACATGCATTATTCCCATGACAAGCAAAACGATAGTCGCAAGAAAGAACACGACGCCGAGGATGAGGTTTTGAGTTACCATTTTTTATCTCCTTTTTGAAATGTAAGGAACCAATTCTGTTATAATGGTATATTATCCATTTTTTATTAATTTTGTCAATGGTTAGTCAAGAAGACATTATAAAATCCCTGTTTTTTCTGGATATTTTCGATTATCCGCCGACCGCCATGGAAATCTGGCGGTTTTTGCCAGTGAAGGCGGAATTGGGGGAGTTGATGGAAAAATTCCCCTCTCGAGAGGGGTGGACCGCCGCCGCGGCGGGACGGGGTGTGTTAAGCATGAACGTGAGAAATGATGTTGGTGCACAATCAGCCGTAACACACCCCGCCTCGCAGGGCTCGGCACCCCTCTCGAGAGGGGATGCCCACCCCGTCCGCCCAGGGCGGACACCCCTCCAGGGAGGGGAATATTCTGGTTTTTATTTTTTGCCCGGAAGAGAGGAGTTAATCGAAAAGAGAAGGGAATTTTTTTATTTGAGCGAGAAGAAATTTAAGATCGCCAAGCGGGCCGCCTGGCTGCTGCATTTTATCCCGAGCGTGAAGATGGTGGCGGTCTGCAATAATTTTTATTATCGCCCGGAATCGGACATTGATTTTTTCATCATTACCAGTCCAAAAAGGCTTTGGCTTACTCGTTTTTTCGCTACATTAATTTTAGATCTATTTCATCGGCGAGCCCGCGGCAAAAAAACCGCCGATCGAGTTTGTTTAAGTTTTTATCTTAGTGAAGATAATTTAAATCTGGAAAATATCGCCTTAAAGCCCGCAAAATATTGCGGGCCTACGGACATGGCCGACCCGTATTTTTATTATTGGCTGGGTTTTTTGGAGCCGATCTACGGCGAAGATTGTTATAATAAATTCTGGCAGGCCAATTCCTGGTTAAAAAATATTTTTCCCAATATTTTGCCGAAGCAGCCGGTGCTGCGATGGCGAATTAACAGCGATAATGATTTAACGATCATAACACACCCCGTCGCGTCAGGGACGCGCCACCCCTCTCGAGAGGGGACTGACTGGCTTGAAAAAATCGCCAAAAAAATCCAATGGTGGAAAATTTCGCCTTTAGTCAAAAAAATGGCGGCGCTGGGCGATACGCGCGTGGTTATCAATGATCGGATGTTAAAATTCCACGAGAATGATCGGCGCGAATTTTTCAGAGAAGAATTAAGAAAGCCTGCCCGCGGATGCGGGACGCGGCCAGGGAAGAGAGAAGAAATAAACTTAATTCTTAAATCTTAATTCATAATTCCAATTTTTTGAAATGTTTCAAAAGTTACAAAAAATGATTGAATATGGATTGTATGCCTTGGTTTTCCTCTTGCCTTGGCAGACGAAGCTGATCTTACGGCAAGGAAATCTGGGCGGCGGCGATTGGGAATACGGGACGATCGCTTTGTATGGGACGGATATTTTATTGATCGGTTTATTGATTTTATTTCTTATTTCATATTGGCAGAAAAAAAGTTCAGGCGATAATAAGGGGGCTGTTGTGGAACCCGCGATAACCCACCCCGTCGCCGCGGCGGCGCCACCCCTCCCGGGGAGGGGAATTATTATTATTTTGTCCGGACTGGATTTGTTCCTTTTTCTTTCGATATTTTTTGCGCCGGATACTATTTTGGCGGCTTATCGCTATGTTTTGTTTTTGCTGGGATTGGGTTTGTTTTGGCTGATCATCAAAGCCGAATACAGCCGAACCAAATTAGCCATCGCTTTTTTTTCGAGCCTGATAATCCAGGGGGGGCTGGCAATCGGGCAGTTTTTGCTGCAGAATACTTTTGCTTTTAAATGGCTCGGGCTGGCTATCCATTATTCCAGCGATCTAGGAGTTTCGGTGATTGAAACCCTCGACGCGCGCGGCATTCCCGAGCGCTGGCTCCGCGCTTACGGCTCGCTGGATCACCCGAATATTCTCGGCGGGCTTTTGGCGATAGGACTGACAATTTTGGTCTGCATTTATTTACAAAGTTACTTTGAAAAAAACAAAATTACAAATTACCCTGGCCGCGCACCGTGGCCACGGGCAGGCAAATTAAAAATTATAAATTTTTTTACTTTTTACTTTTTACTTTTTACTTTATTTGCCGCTTTGATTTTCACTTTTTCCCGTTCGGCGGCGCTGGCTTTGGCGGTTGGCCTGATTTTATCGGTCATTTTTTATCTGTTTAAAAAGGATCGGCCGGCGTTAAAGCGGTTGGGATTAATAGCGGTTATGGCGGCTGTTTTGTTTGGCATCATTTTTTTCAATTATCAGGATTTATTCATCACCCGCGCTCAAGACACGTCTCGGCTGGAACTTAAATCAATTTCCGAAAGAAAAACGTATCAGGACGATTCGCTCGGTTTGATCAAAAAAAATTGGCTCTTCGGCTCAGGGATCGGCAATTATACCAAGGCGCTCGCGGAAAAAGATCCGCAGCGCAGCTGGGACAAGCTTAATCCGGTCCATAATGTTTTTCTGCTGGTCTGGTCGGAGAGCGGAATTTTCGGCCTGTTATTTTTTACGGCATTGCTGGTTTATTTATTCGTCGGCTCGTTCCGAAAAAAAATTATTCTAAACTTGTCGATACTCTCGATTTTAGTTATAATAATGATGTTCGATCATTATCTTTGGAGCCTGCATTTCGGAATTTTATTATTTTGGCTCTCGATCGGCTTTGTTTATAAAAGTTTAAATAAATATTATGGCTAAAGTTAAAATCGACAGATTGGATTTGAAAAAAAGAAAAGCCGATCTGGAGCGCGGACAGTTAGAGCAGCAAGTTCATATCCGGCTCGATAGTAAGGGTTCCCGGCAAACAGAAGCTGAAGAAGCCGAGACTTGGCAAGAATTGCGGCAAACCGAAGGAGAGCTGGGCCCCGGTGAAATTCCGCCTTCGCATTCTTTTTTGAATAAGGTTGAGGAGAAATTTTCTAAGATAAAAAAGAATGTGGCCAGTTTAAAAATGAGCAAAAAAAGAGAAGAGCCGCCGGAGCAGGCGGTGGTGATCAGAAGTTCCCAACCGGAGCAATTCGCCGACGAGCCAAAAGACGACAACGCGGTTAATTTGCGGCAAGTGCGGATCAGAAGCGGAGCGAAGGGCAGGAAGAGATCGGGGGCCAAAACCGCGAGCAAATCGTTTGAAGAAAAGATCGCCGAGCGTACCGCGCTAAGGATCAAAGCCGGGGATGGCGTGGAGATCGTCAGACCGCAGACTTTCGAAGCTGCCGCGGCCGGCGCGTATAACCGCAGCCTTTTGGATAACGGTTTGAAATTGATCACGGCGCCGATCCAGGGCACCAAGACCGTCACGGCGATGGTGATGTTCGGTACGGGCGCGAAGTACGAAAGCTTGTCGATGAGCGGGCTTTCGCATTTTCTCGAGCATCTGTTTTTTAAGGGCACGAAAAAAAGGCCCAATGCCCAAAAACTTTCCAGCGATTTGGATGCCTTGGGGTGCGAATACAACGCTTTTACCGCCAAAGAGTATACCGGATATTGGATCAAAGTCGACAGTTCCAAGATCGCCCTGGCCATGGATATTTTGTCCGATATGCTTTTAAATTCGGAATTTTCCAGCACCGAGATCAATAAAGAAAGAGGCGTGATCATCGAGGAGATCAATATGTACCATGAAAATCCGATGATGTACATTGAAGATGTTTTTGAAGCCTGTCTTTACGGCGATACGCCGGCCGGAAGAGAGATCGCCGGCACCAAGGCCAATATTCAGGCTTTTAAGCGCCAGAATTTCATGAATTATTTCACTTCACAATACGGCGCCAATTCGGCCGTACTGTGTCTGGCGGGAAATATCGATGAAAGAACGGAACGGCTGGCCGCCAGATATTTCGGCAAGATGCCCCGCTCGCCTTTTAAAGACAAGATCCGCACGGCTGACGCGCAAAGAGTACCGGCGGTCAGAATGCATTATAAGGAAGGCAACCAAGCGATCATTTCTTTGGGGGTGCGCGCTTATGACACTTATCATGAAGATAAAATAATTTTGAAAGTGCTGGCGGTTTTATTGGGCGGATCAATGAGCTCCCGGATGTTCAGCGAGTTGCGGGAAAAAAGAGGTTTGGCTTATTTTGTTCACACTACCGCCGAAACTTATACTGATACCGGTTATCTGACGACGCAGGCGGGAATTCCGGTCGGCAAACAAGATCAGGCGGTCAAGGTTATTTTGAGCGAATATAAAAAATTGCGCACTAAATTGGTCGGCAAGGAAGAATTGAAGCGCGCCAAGGATCTGATCAGAGGCCGCACCGTAATCGGTTTTGAGGCCTCGGACAATGTGGCCAACTGGTACGCGCAGCGGGAAGTACTGAAGGAAGCTTTGCTGACGCCGGAAGAATATTTCACTAAAATCGACAAGATCAAGGCTGAAGACATCCGCCGCGTCGCCAAAGACATCTTTAAGAATGAAAAATTGAATCTGGCCGTGATCGGGCCGTTCCAGGATGAAGCGGAATTTGAAAAAATAGTTAAATTTTGAACGCATAACGCCCCTTGCGTTATTCAGGTGTTCTTGTTATATTGTCATCAGCTTTATGGGGGCTCTTTTTTATATTCATAATGCAGTTTTGGCGGATAAATAGTCCGCCGCCGCTAAAGTTATGGCGGACAAAGGGCAATTAGCTCCCCGCCATGAAGGCGGGGCAAGCAGCTGGCCATCCGCCTTCACCTGATGGCTTCGGCGAGGCAAGCTGAAAGACGAGGTAAATTAAAATTAAATATTATAGAGAGATAAATTTTTTTCGGGCAATTAGCTCAGATGGCTAGAGCGCGTCACTGATAATGACGAGGTCGATGGTTCGATTCCATCATTGCCCACCTTCGCCTCGCCGAAGCTCGGCTTCGGTGGGCGCAGCCCACTGAAGATGAGCGAAGGCGGGACAGCTTAATCTAAAAATTTAAAATTTAAATTCATCGCGGGGTAGAGCAGTGGCAGCTCGCCAGGCCCATAACCTGGAGGTCGCCGGTTCAAATCCGGCCCCCGCAACAGAGACGGTAAAAGTAAATATTTTATTTTGAAAAGACTAAGCGGTCGCCGGTTCCCACCCAGAGGGTGGTCCGCCTTTGGCGGAAAATCCGGCCCCCGCAACAGAGACGGTAAAAGTAAATATTTTATTTTGAAAAGACTAAGCGGTCGCCGGTTCCCACCCAGAGGGTGGTCCGCCTTTGGCGGAAAATCCGGCCCCCGCAACTAGATCAATTATAAATTATCAATTACAAATTAAAAATTAATTTTAAATTTGTAATTTGTAATTTTTAATTGCTTGCGAGCCGAGGTAGCTCAGTGGTAGAGCAAGCGACTGAAAATCGCTGTGTTGTGAGTCCGATTCTCACCCTCGGCACAGGAGTGGTTTCGGAAGGCATCTTTTTCCTGCTGCAACCGTAAAAATCAGGCTATAATTTTTCGGATTTTCTCAACGTACGCGAGTACGTCTCGAAAAATCCAAAAAATTCTATCTCTGATTTTTCCGGTTTCGCTACGGAAACGATGCCTTCCGAAACCACATTTCCGATTTCAGATTTTCGATTTACGATTTGCCGGGCAAATGCTACGCGCCGGGCTGTAGTATAGCGGTAGTACGCGTGCTTTGGGAGCATGTAGTCTGGGTTCGACTCCCAGCAGCCCGACACAGAAAATTACAAATTATAAATTATTAATTATAAATTAATTATAGAGAAGCTGGGATTAGTCGGAAAATAAAATTTGGATTATTCCAAATTCCATATTCCCCCTCGGCCTGAGCTAGGGACGAAGGCAAATTCCATATTCTAACATAACTATGCCGAATATTAAATCTGCCGCGAAAGAGTATCGCAAGAACATCAAGCGCCGCGCCTTCAATAATAATATTGAAGTCCATATCCAGGACTTGATCAAGAAATCGCATAAGGCGATCGAGGCTAAGAATGCCAAGGCCGCCGAATTGGTCAAACAAGCCATGAAAGCTTTGGACAAGGCCGCCCAGAAAGGCGTGATCAAGAAAAACACCGCCGCCCGCCGCAAGTCCCGCCTCAATCTGCGTCTGAACAAGATGAAAAAAGCCAAATAGCTTTAAAATTTGCGCTCCGCCGCAGTCTTCCCTCGGCAAACTCGGGACAAGCCGCCGCGGGACTGCGGTGCAAAGACCGCCCTTAATCGGGCGTTTTTTGTTTGAAGATTCGGCGCAATTGACAGTTTAATTAAAAAATGATAATATTTTTCGTCAATGAATGCACGTTTACAACCTTTAACCAAATAGAAACGAGTGATAATATGGAGGCAAATTTTTTTCAAGCCCTGAAGAATTCTCCGCTCGACCAACTCGGAGACGTTTTCAAAATGCTCGCCGACAAAGTTTTCGCACATCGGCGGGAGAATAAAGGGTATGTCCCCTTGGCGATCTTTCCGTATTGCGTCGGTATCGGCGGAATCTATCCCTGTGTCGAAATGATTGTCGAGGTCCGCTCCCTGCTGGGAACTCCGATCGGATACGCCTTAAAAAAACGTTCGGCGGAAGAACAGGCCTGGCAAGGAAAGTATCAGATCGTCGGCGTCGCCGGGCGAATAACCGACCAGCCGAAAAATATTTTCAACCGGCTGACGACGGAAATTTTCGGACAAAATAAATTAGCCGAGTATAAGAAAGCCGACTTCATCGGCATCGAGATTCATGACGAACCGGAGCGCCAAGCCACCTGCTGGACGGCGGTCTGGAAAATCTCGATCCGCAAGAATCAGTTTCCGCTGCTCTCCGGCGATTGGAAAATATTCAATCAATTTGAAAATGATGGCATTATTGACCATCACCGGAAAACCTTGGGCTGGGCCGCTAATCCGGCGCGTGAAGTATTTGTCGATCTGCGGTAGGCGGTAATTTTTTTTCATTCCAAGAAAGGAGGCTGCCATGAAAGGTGATTTTTTCCTGACGACGATTGCCGGCTTGATTTTCATCAGCGGCCTGATTCCTTATGGCATAGCTATCTGCCGCCGCCAAAGCGATCCGAGAAAAATATCCTGGCTGATCTGGTCGATTCTCGACTCGGTAATCTTTGCCGGGATGATCAATCAGGGAACAGTCAACGCTCAAATCGCCGCCGCTTTTTTGGGAAACTGGATAATTTTTTTCCTGGTCCTGAAGTTTGGCTATCCCGGTTGGAAGCGGATGGATATGTTTTGCCTCGGCAGCGCGGGCGTCGGTATAATTCTCTGGATGATTTTCCGCGATTCTAATTTCGGCATATCCACTTGTCTGGCTGCCAATCTGATCGGTTCTTATCCGACTTTCGCATCCGCCTGGAAAAATCCCCAGTCTGAAAATGGGTTGGGCTGGATGATCATGTGGGTCGGTTGCCTGATTCAGATCGCGGCGGTCAAGCACTGGACATTTGCCGAAGCCGCCCAACCGCTGGTATTCCTTTCAGTCCAATCGACGATGATGTATATTCTATTCGTCCGCCCGCTTTTTAAAAAGCGGGTCGTCCGATAATTCAAACTAAAGCATTTCCCGCGAAATGCTTTTTTAATTTCAGCCGGATTGGTTTTTTTGTTTTGACTTTATCCGGGCGATATGATAATTTTGAATGTCGTCCTTTGGAAAATTGAATCAATTGATTAGTGAATAAACATTAACCAATAACCCACAGAAAGGGGTTTGTATGATTAGACCCGTGGAACAAATTAATGATCGGGTGATGGTCGAAAATGTTTTTTGTTCAGTAACGAACAAAGACAAATTGACAGCCTTGGTTAACGGATTAATTGAGGTTGTTCCGGAAGTAAATATAATTTCTACCGGAGGAACTTTTTCTCATCTCTCAACGGAGCTGGGATCGGAATCCTCGCTTTTTTTGAAAGAAATTTCCAACTACACTGGGATGAAGGAGATAGCCGGAGGCCTGGTAAAAAGCCTGCACCACAAGATGTTTTTGGGATATCTGACGGAAACTTATTGCCAGAGCCATGCAGCTGATATGGAAAGGGAAAAAGCGGTTCCCATCGATTTGTTGATAGTGAATCTTTACGATTTCGAAAAGGCCGCAGTCAATGACGGAAACCCGGCATCTTTGGAATTAGCCCGGGGCAATATCGACGTCGGCGGACCTTCAGCCTTGCGAGCGGCGGCCAAGAATTGGTTGCGCGTAATGATCCTTCCGGAAGTCGGCGACTATGATGATTTTTTACAGAAATTGAAAGAAAATAAAGGCGCAACAACTTACGAGATGAGATATAAGGCCGCTATAAAGACTTTCGGGATATTATCAGCCTATGATGGGGCCATTAATCGTTTCTTCCAGGACATTTCCGCAGCAGAGACGATTAGGGCGTACCAAGTCCGCAGGCCGAGTGGTGATTGTTGATTTCAGACCGCGCGTATAAACAGGGGAGTTTTGCCAAAAGCGAAACTCCTTTTAATTTTGACTTATCTCTGAAGTAGTGATAATTTAAGATGTTGTCCTTTTGAAAATCAATTCGTTAAATCCTATCATCAATCACTAAACCTAATGGAGGTTTTGTTATGAAGAAGTTCGCGCAATGGCTGGCTTATCTGATCGGGACGCCGTGCTTTTACTTGAGCCATTATTTGCTGGAGTTGGCTGACCGCTTGACCGGCGGGCAGTATAAGGGATTCATGGGCAGGAGACACCAGTTTTGCCGCTACGGAGAAAATGGCTGGCAAAAACCAGCGGCCATTTATCGTAATCCGTTTGTGACTGCCGATGATCCGCTCAAGCTTACCAATTTGAAGCAAGTGGGAGGATCAGCGCCGAGCTATAACAATTACAATGACTTCCAGAGAGGCGGGTTTTTGTTCACGCATCTGGTGGAATCTTTCGTCCGTAATTTCGGGGAGATACAATATTTGGTGACGGCAGTAAAGCACGGCAACCCCTGCGGTTGTGCCGTTCACGGGGATCGTGAAGAAGCCGTTATCCGGACTTTGAAAGGAGATCCGCTGGCGGTAAATGGCGCAGTGATGGACCTCAATTTCCTGGTGGATGGAAAAATAGCCGAGCTGATACTCCATTACAATAATCCGGAAGGCAGGCGGATTATTGACGGCGTTATGGCACCGGGTTTTACCGCTGAAGCCATCAAGGCGTTCGAGCGAAAAAAGGGCAAATGTCCCTTGATAGTTTGTCCGGCCCTGGCGACACTTGGCCGCGACTGTCTTGATCGGGCACTTCACTTCCGTTATCTGCGTGGTCAGGATTTCCTGCTCCAGCCTAATTTTACTTTCATTTTTCAGATGAGCATGCCGTACGTTGCCAAATACGGCCAGGCCACAATCCAGCAGGAAAAAGACATGGTATTCCTCAAAGCGATAATTGATTGCTGCACGAGCAACACCATCGCGATCGGGGGAGATTTTACCCTGTTTGCGGCGGCGGTGGCGCAACAATCAAGGATCGCGGCGGCTGATTTGGGCATTGCCAATTCGACGCGATCACTTCATGATCTGCACGGGAGTGTATCGGCCAGCGACAGCTTTTTCCTCGTAACCGATGCTCCGGGAGCGCTGATCAAAGCCGGCATCGCCGCGATATTGAGCACTAGCCGGGTTACCTCAATGTCGAAAGACCCGCCGATCATTAAATTCTGCCAGGATGCCGGCATCCCGCTCTATCTGACGCCGGACGATCAGACTCGCGGCTTTTTCCACGGCTGATCGTTATCAAGAGTTGAAACAGTTCGAGGGTTTTGCTTTAGCGAGCAAGACCCTTTTTTATTTGCTTGAATCTTTTTGCTATAATTAAAATATGCAAAGGAGGACAAAGGTTTTAATTATTTTTGGCGCGGCATTGGCTTTAATAAGTTTTTGCCTTTTTTTATTTTTTTATCATCCGCAAAAATTACTGGAAGTGGATTTTCTGAATGTCGGGCAAGGCGACGCGGAATTGATCAAAACGCCGTACGGCCAGACGATTTTGATCGACGGCGGGCCGGATAATAAAGTGATGAGTGAGCTGGGGAGAAATCTGCCTTGGCTGGATCGAAAAATCGATCTAGTCATCAATACTCATCCGCACGATGACCATGTTTCCGGTCTGATTGATATTTTAAAAAAATATCAGGTGGAAAGAATCTTGATGACGGCCGCACTTACCCACCCCGCCTCGCTGGGCTCGGCACCCCTCCCAAGAGGGGAATATGCGCCGCCGTTTGAAGAATTTTTAAAAGTTCGCGCCGAAAAAAAGACGCCGATAATTATCGTTGCCGGACCGGAAAAGATAACTTTAGGGCCTGATCTGATTTTGGAAATTATTTATCCGGACAAAAATGATTTGGGCGCGGACCTGAATGAAGACTCGATCGTCGCCAGATTGATCTATAAAAACAAAACTTTTTTGTTCGTCGGTGATGCCGGCAATAAGACCGAAGCCGAATTGCTTGCCGAAAAAATTGATTTAAAAGCTGGCGTTTTAAAAGTCGGCCATCATGGCTCGGAAACTTCCTCGTCGCTCGATTTTCTCCGCGCCGTCTCGCCGCAAATCGCCGTGATCGAATGCGGCCCGGATAATCAGTTCGGCTTTCCCAAACCGGACACGCTCTGGCGCCTCGCTAAGATCGGCGCACAAACATTCCGCACCGATTTAAACGGCACAATTAAAATCAAAAGCGATGGAAATAAAATTGAAGTAAAAAGTCAAAAGTAAAGTTTTTGCAGAAGTTCGATGATAAATTAATTTCATTACCGCGAGCATTGAAAATTTCCGTTAAGTCACGAGCGTAGAAGCCGTGCAAAATTGCGTTGTCCGAAGTCCGCTTCCTTATTATAATTTTAATAAAGAAAAGCGGGCAAGAATAGCAATTTTGCTAGGCTTCCTAGCGGAGTGATAGGAAATTTTCACCTGCGAGCAGTTTTTTGCGCTACTTTTTTTAAAAAAAGTAGCAAAGATTTTAATAATAATGTCAGGAATAAACCCACCCCGTCGCCGAGGCACTCCGCCAGCTGGCGGAACCCCTCCCCCACGCATCGCTATCGCTTTGCGGGGCAGGCAAGAAGGGATTTTTTGCCCTTGAATTTTTTACCCAAAAGGCTTAAGATGATTAGCTCGGATTAAATTGAAAGTACTTTTTGTTCATATATCAACAACCTGGAGGGATGCGCTATGTCATATTATTTCCTTGACGGCTCGGTAAAAGACGAACTTGATTTCGATCTGCGGGAAATGTTTCCCGAAAATTGCGGTGTTTTTTTCGGCTTTGACATCGACGACGCCGCCTTTAATTGCATTCGGTCACTGCGGGCATTGGAGCCCCGCGGCGAAAAAGGCGCCGGAGCCATTTCTTTGCATCACAATCAGTTTTATTCCCGCCGGCGAGTCGGCAAGGTCAGTCTGGAATTCCTCGGTTACGACAAAAAGCGCTGCCGCCAGGAGTTTCCCGGCCGGATCGTCTTGGGCCACAACCGGTATGCCACGATGGGGGGAGCCAATAAGACCAGTAACGTTCAGCCGTTTTTATTGGAAATAAAATGCGGCGAATGCGCGATGGCTCACAACGGGACATTGTATGAAGCTCAAGCGATGCGGGAAAAGTTACTTAAGCGCGGCGCGGTTTTTTCCACTAATTCGGACACCGAGATTTTCTATCATTTAATGGCACAATCCGGAGAAAATGACGTGGAAAAAGCTATCCGCTATGCGCTGAAGCGGGTTCCTGCCGCCTATTCTTTGATTGCAGTTTTTAAGGAGAAGAGTTTTGTGATCAAGGATTATCGCGCGACTCGCCCGCTGGCTCTGGCTAAACTGGGAAAAGGCTACATCGCTTGTTCGGAAACTTTCGCGATTGATCAGATTCCCGGCGCGGAATATTGGCGCGAGGTCAACCCCGGAGAAATGTTGGTTTTCGAAAAAGACCAAGTTCCGCGCAGCGTCCAATATGCCAAGCCCGATCCGCATTCTTGCGTTTTTGAACCGATCTATTTCATGCGGCCGCGCAGCCGGATCAACGGCTGCTATGTCGAGGATTATCGTTATGCTGTCGGCTTGGCCATGGCTGATGATATTCGCGACGAAGTAAAAGAGCGGGGATTCGATTGTGTCATTCCTATCCTTGATTCGGGAGAATATTTCGCCAAAGGGCTTGCCTACGGTTTGAATCTCGAATATTTGGAAGCCTTGGCGCGAACCAAAAATTTCTCCGATAATGTGCAAGACCGTTCATTCACGGCGCTTAACAATAAAGAAAGCGACCGAATTATCCGGGGCAAGCATAATTTGCGCCGCGATCAGGTGAAGGGGCGCAGTCCGATTATGGCCGATGACAGCATTGTCCGCGGCAATACTTTGCGGCGGATTGCCCGGTGGGTCAGGGAGGCGAAAGCTAAGTTGATTGGAGCAGCCGTCAGTTTTCCGGCAATAACAAATCCTTGCCACGGCGGAATGGCCTTTCCCACCAATCAGGAATTAATGGCTCATGCCCGGACCATTTCTCAAATCAGGCAAAGACTTGCTTTGGATTCGTTGTTTTACCTTAGCGTACCGACCTTAAACCGGGTGACAGCGGAAAAGCTGAATATCGGCATCTGCGATGACTGCTATCGTTGCAAAAATCGCTGCCAAAAATGAAAAGTCGATTTAATTACGTTATTAGCCGGGACCAGGGGGCCCGGCTTTTTTCTTGCATTTTTATCTTTTTTCCTTTAAGATAATATCAGAACAAAATGTTGGTTTCGGACCAATTATTTTTTTAACTATTCATCATTATACTTATGGCTATCGTCAAAAGAGAAAGAACTTTAGTGATCATCAAGCCGGACGGCGTGCAGCGCTCGCTGATCGGCGAGATCATTCGCCGCTACGAGCGGGTCGGTTTGAAATTGGTCGCTTTAAAAATGGTCATTCCTACCGAAGAGCACGCAGTCAAGCATTATCATGAAGTCGGGGGCGATGAATGGCTGGAATCGGTCGGCGCCAAAGCCCGGGCAGCTTATGAAAAAAAAGGTTTAGTGTCTCCTTATAAAACCAACCGGGATAACGGCTGGGCGGTTTTGAAATCCAATGCCAAATATTTGTCGGCCGGCCCGGTGATCTGCATGGTTTGGGAAGGGAACCAGGCTTGCGCCATTGTCCGCAAATTGACCGGCGAGACCGAGCCGCTTTCGTCGGATATCGGTACGATCCGCGGCGACTTTACCATTGATTCTTATCAGGCGGCCGATACTGACCAGCGGAGCGTCCGCAATCTGATCCACGCTTCGGGCAACCCGGAAGAATCCGCCAAGGAAATAAAGATTTGGTTTGATGACGGGGAGTTGCTGGAATATAATCATATCCAGGAAAGAATGATCTATGACGTTAATCTGGACGGAATCAAAGAGTAGTATTTAGTATCTGGTATTTAGTATTTGGTATAAAGCCCCTTAAATGGGGCTTTTTTGGTTTAGCCAGGGGATTGGGCGATGATGGCAATTTTTTATTTATATTTTGGCATAAATGTTGTATAATAAAACAAAGAGCAAGGATGGAAAAATTTAATAAAAAAATTACCAAGCAGCGTAATTTCGCGCCAATTTTTTTGATTGGCGGAGTTTTTGTTTTATGCTTTGCTTTTGCCGGTACGGCGCACGCAGCCACTCTTACTTGGACGCAATCATCTTGGCGCGGCGAAGCCACTTCCACTACGGCGATTTATCCAACTGATCAAATTAATTGGATCAATTATTCTTCGGCAACTAACATTGCCAGCTCTTCGCTCGTCGCTTCCAGCGGATTGATTTCATTTTGGCCTTTTAATGGCAATGCCAATGATAGTGTTGGTTCGAATAACGGCGTAGCTTCCGGCTCGCCGGCTTTTGTCACCGGAGTTTCCGGACAAGCTTATTCTTTCGATGGCGACAATGATTACGTGGAAGTTCCCGATAGCGACAGCCTTGATCTGACTTCCGATTTTACTATTTCCACTTGGTTTAAAAAGTCGGAAAATGGGCGGATCGAAACTATCTTGGACAAGGGTTTGTATAACCTGGGAGTTAACGCCGACGGCCGGATATTTTTTAATTTAAGCGCTGACACCGGCACTTCTTCCAATGTCGGCACCTTGGAAGGAAATACTGCCGTGGCTTTTGCTGCGCACAACAACTCTCTATACGCCGCCACCTCCAACGGACGGATCTATAAATATTTGGGCGGCAGCAGCTGGAGTTTTTTGAAAGTAGTCAATAATTATGGCATTTATGGCATTGCTTCCATGGTTTCTTTCAACGGGAAACTTTATGTGCTGACTGAAGGCGAAGGAGTGATCTATGTTTACGACGACGTTAATGATTCTTGGCAGACGATAACTACGCCCGGCCCGGCCAGATCGGCGGCGGTTTGGAACAACGATCTTTATATCGGAATGAACGAAGGCACTCATTCCTTGTATAGATATGAAGGCGGGAATAGCTGGGAGTTGCTTTATGCTTTGCCGACCGGCACTTATTTGAATACCTTGATGGTTTTTAATGGCAGTCTTTATGTCGGCGGCGGCGACGATGGCAAGATCTGGCGCTATGATCCCGGAGTCGGTTTGACCGAGGTCGGCGATACAACCGCTGATTGGACAACGGCGATGGGAGAATATAAAGGCAGTATGTATGCCGGTTTTTACGGCTCGAACACTATTTATCGCTATGACGGCGGCACAACCTGGACGAGCGTCGGCACGCCAACGGGCGGAGGCGGTATTTGGTCGCTTATTTCTTACGGGGGAGATCTTTATGCCAGCGGTCCCACAACCTATCTTAATAAATACGGGGGTGGAACGACTTGGACCCAGATCGGCGCTGTCCAGGGCGAAAGATCGATTATATATAAGGGGAAAATATATTCGGGCAAAGGCACAGTTTATTCTTACGGCGAAGGCGCCGGTCTTTTTTCCACTTCCGCTATCGGCGACGATTGGAACTATGTCGCGGTCAGTTATTCGGCCGCGACCGCGGTTTTGAGCTTAAGGCTTAACGGCCAATTGGAAGCGACCACTTCGGTTGATTTTGCTTTGGCCACTTCTTCCAATGATCTCTTTATCGGCAAGGGCTATGGAACTTTTACCGGTAATAGCGGCTCTTCCGGCGAACAGAATTTTAAAGGGCTGATCGATGAAGTGAAAATTTACAGTCGCGCTTTATCGGCCGAGGAAATATCCGGCAATTATCTGACGGAAAAGAACGGCGAGAATAAAATTTTCCTAACCAAAGCTGCCGCTGCCGTCTCGCATACCGCTGACGCTGATTTTGCCGGGACCAATGATCAGACGGTTGTTTTGAGCAACAGTATTATATTAGCCTCATCTTCCGGATATTATGCCACCGGCACTTATGTTTCCCAGGCGATAAATATTCCCAATCTTAATTTTGGCTCGGCCGATTGGACTTCGATCCTGCCCGCTTCCACGACGCTCGCGGTAAAATTCCGCACCGCGACTACTTCGGATATGGCCGCCGCCGCGCCTTGGGTGAATTGTCAGCAATACTGGAATGGCCTGGATATTTCCAACTCCTCTTGTGTTGCTGACGGGCATCCTTATTTGCAATATCGCTTGGAAATGAGCACGGCCAGCTCTTCGGCCACGCCGCAATTATCCGATATCACCTTAAATTACAATCGCTACAATACTTCGGGCAATCTTGTTTCCTCTGCTTTTGACTGGGGGAGCGACGATAGTTATCTTGAAAGTTTGTCCTGGGCGGAAAGTTTGTCTTCGGGAACTAACGCGCTTGTTTCGCTGCGCACGGCTAGCACGACAGTTAATTTAAGTTCCGCTTCCTGGAGCGAAATCAGCCGCGGCGATTGCAGTATTGTCGGCGGAACGGCGACTTGCGCTTCATCTTCGTTGCCGGCGGCCATGAAAGACGGCGTTGCTGATCGTCTCGTGCAGTATAAAATAAATTTTACCGGCAGCGGTTCATCCACGCCGCAATTATCTCAAGTTTATTTGGCCGCCGATGACGAAGTTGCCACGGCAGCTCCGACCCAGATCTACCGTTCGGCCGGCCCGGGAAATACCAACGAGCTTGCTTCGGGTACGATTTCATTTCTATTGACCATCTCAAGCAGTACCGCCACTTTTTCCGGCGGAACGCTTCCTTTTAATATCGGCGCGGGCGACGCGATCGTTTACGATTCCGATGATTCCGGAACTTTGACCGCCGCTGACGACATCGTTTTCATTCATGGCCGATCTTCTTCCACCGCTTATACCGTTAAAGATCAATTCGGCGCCAATACGGCAACGACCACGACCGGCAATGATGTTTGGGCGGTCTATCGCGCCTACACATCACTAGCCAATGCCGAGGCCGGTACAAAAAACACTTCTCTTTCTTCCTTGGGGATTACTTATGATTCCTGGTCGGACGGAAAAGATCTGACTGCCGCAACCGGCGCCAATCAGGTTTGGAACATCGCTTGTTATGCCGACGCGACAGATACCGCCGCGGTTACGGTCGACGGCTGGACGACCGGCCCGGATAATTATCTTAGAATCTACACGCCTTATCTTTCTTCCGAGGTCGGCGCGAGCCAGCGGCATTTTGGAAAATGGGATGACGGCAAATATTCTTTAGCGCCCGCTACTAACAATAACACTCTGACGATTGCCGATAGTTTTGTGCGGATCGAAGGATTGCAAATTAAATCAACCAGCTATAATTCTCCGGGCCATAGAGCTATTCGCGTCTACGACAGCGTTATTTTTCCCCAAGGTATTTATATCAGCAATAATATAATTAAGGAGGGGAATGTCGGCCAAACCGGCGGGAAGGGGATAGAGCTTAATCTTCGCTCCGATGCCACTTATTCCAATAATGTTTTTAATAATTTAGTTTATAATTTTACTTCTTTCAGTATTCAGACTTATGGAGAGAGCGCGACTGCCAAACAGAATTTATTCAACAACACCGCTCTTTTTGCCGGCAGTTATAGTTTTGATGATTTTTCCGGCACTTCCGCTGTGCTGAAAAATAATTTGAGTTATAACGAAGTAGGGGATTATTGCCCTACCGGGGTCAACGCTTCTTCCACAAATAACGCTTATATAATAAATGCTCCCGCCGGCGCCGGTAATAATATAAATCTTGGCATTGCTTGCGGCGGTTCGGCTTGCGCTTCCACCACTATTTTTATGGATCCGGCCAATGAAGATTTCCGTCTCAAAGCCGGCTCGCCAGTCATTAATGCCGGCATTAATCTTGCTGACGACCGAGGTTTTTCTTTCAACTATGATTATCAGGAAGAAGCTCGCGGCCCGGCCTGGGATGTCGGCGCGGATGAATATTATGACTTAACCGCTCCGGAAATTTCTTCTATCGCCAGTTCAACCACGGCCTATACCGCGACGATTACCTGGACCACTGACGAAGAAGCTACCTCGACAGTAAGCTATGGCCTGACTTCCGCTTACGGCTCGGCTTCTTCTTCCGATATTTTCGCTTCCACCACGCATTCTATTACTCTGCACGGCCTAACCGCCAGCGCCACTTATCATTTTCAGATCAGCTCAACCGACGCCTCGGGTAATCGCGCCACCTCCAGCGATTATACTTTAACCACCGACGCAGCTCCTCCTGCCACTCAAATCTACCGTTCGGTCGGCCCGGCCAATACCAGCGCGCTCGCTTCCGGCGATGTTGCTTTTTTACTGACAATCGGCGGCGGTACCGCCACTTTTTCCGGCGGAACGCTTCCTCTTAATGTCGGGGTGGGCGATGTGATCGTTTACGATTCCGACGATTCCGGAACTTTGACCGCGGCTGATGACATTGTTTTCATTCATGGCCGATCTTCCAGCACGAGCTATACGGTGAAAGATGAAACCGGGGTTAACACTGCCACGACTACGGCGGCTAATGACACCTGGGCGGTTTATCGCTCTTATACTTCTTTAGCCAAGGCCGTCGGCCTGAACACCGGCAATTCTCCTTATTTAACGCCAAACACCGCCATTCCGGTAATTTTTGACGATCAGCTTGGCATAAAAAATATTTCCACCAACGCGACCGGCACCAACAAAATTTGGAACGTCGCTTGCTATGCCGATGCTCCGGATAACAACAATGGCAACGCCGTCTCCACCGTCGGCTGGACGACCGATGCTGATAACTATTTAAGAATCTATACGCCTTACCTTGCTTCCGAGGTCGGTACGAGCCAGCGGCATTCGGGAATTTGGGATAATAGCAAATATAATCTCACCGACAGCAGCGCCATGCAGGTTCTGGCCATTTTATATATTTATAGCGCCTACACCAGGGTTGATGGCTTGCAAATTAAATCGGCGACTTCACCTCAATTTGCCGGATATTCTTACGGAATTTATCTGGCTGATTCGAACCCGGGCGGATCAATGATCAGTAATAATATCATCAAAGAAGGCAATGCGAGCTGTACCTATGACAGCGGCGTGTACAGCCTGCAAAATCCCATTTATCTTTACAACAATATCATCTACGGATTTAAAGGAGATCACTCCAGCGGCATTGGCAATACCGCCAGCGTCGCTTACGTTTATAACAATACTGTTTCCGATTCTTATTATGGAATTACCACTTCCTATGAAGGAGCGCTGCCGATGAATAATTTAGTCTTTGATAACGCGTTCGATTATGACGGAATTTATCTCGCCGATTTGGATTATAACGCCTATGGCAATTCGTCGCCGTATTACGAAGGGAGCGGCGCGAGAAATGAGCATGGACTTAATCTGAGCGGCATTGCCACCTCCACGATCTTTGCCGATGCGGCGGGTGAAGATTTTCGCTTAGCCTATGGCGCGCCGCTGATCAACGCCGGCACTAGTCTTTCGGCCGATCCTCATTTGTCGTTTAATACTGATATTCAAAATCAATCCCGTCCTTACGGTACGGCTTGGGACGTTGGCGCTGACGAATTTGATCACCCGCTCATTTACTCTATTGGCACCACCACCACTTCTTACACAGCGACTATTACTTGGACCACGGATGTATCTGCCAGTTCGACCGTGAGCTATGGCACGAGCGCGAGTTATGACCTGGCTTCTTCCTCTGACGAATTGGTTACCCCGCATTCCATTACTCTCCACGGACTTAGCTCCAGCACTACTTATCATTTTCAGATCAGCTCGACCGATGCTTCCGGCAACCGCGCCACATCGAGCGACAAAACATTTCGCACTTCTGACATTGCTCCGCCGGAAATTTCCTCCATTGCCACTTCCACCACCGCGACCACGGCCACCATCACTTGGACGACCAATGAATTAGCCAGCTCGACCGTAAGCTACGGCACCAGTACCAGTTATGGTTTGGCCTCTTCTTCGGATGAACTGGTTACTCCGCATTCAATCACTCTTCACGGCCTAACCGCCAGCACTACTTATCATTTTCGCGTTGAATCCGCCGACGCTTCCGGCAACCGCGCTACGACGAGCGATCACGCTTTTACTACGGCCGAGGCGCCCGCTACCACCAGCATTTATTATTCTGTCGGCCAAACGACCGCTGATCACAAGACTGGCTCGCCGACGATCACTATTGTTGATGGCGTCGCCACTTTTTCCGAAGCGCAAACAGCGGCTAACTTTGGCGTGGGCGATAAGATCTCTTACGGTTCGGCCGAGGCCACGACCACCGTCTATATTTCCGCTAAGCAATCAACGTTGGTTTGGAATGTTATTACGGCTACCGGTGGCGAACCCGAGGCCACTACCACTTCTCTGGTACTTAAAATTTCCCATGTCTTTTCTTCGCTGGCAGAAGCTTTGCCTGCTGGCGCCGGCGGAGCGAAGGGCGCCGCTTATCTCAATACTTCCGACCTGACTGCCGGAAATTATGTTTTAAATATTCCTTGCTATTATGATACCGGCGCGGACACGGCCGTTGTGACGGTCGACGGCTGGACGACCGGCGCGGACAATTACATAAAAATTTACACTCCGAACGATACGGCGACGGAAGTTAATCAGAGCCAGCGGCATAGCGGCGTCTGGGACGATGATAAATATCAGCTCGTGATCGCTGATGCTGCCAGCGGGACGATAATAACAGTCAAGGAAGATTATGTGCGCATTGCCGGCTTGCAGTTAAGATTTTTAGCCGATAGCAGCTCTGGCAATGATTTTGGAATTTGGGGTAATGCCGGCGGAAGCGATGTTGATTTTCGAGTTTCCAATAATATTATCAGGGGAACTTATAATGCGGGCGGTTATTTAGTCGGCATTGTTCCGGCTTATGAGGCCGGAAGCGGCGTGGTAAAAGTTTGGAACAATCTTATTTATGATTTTACCGGCACGCACGGCCAAGCTTTCGAAATAGAAGATTTGGAATTTTTCGGCTACATTTATAATAATACGACCGTTAATAATGATATCGGGATACGCGACCACGCCAGCGACGGGTCAGTGGTAAAAAATAATCTATCTTGTTTTAATACCGATGATTTTGACGTGCCCCGCGCCTCTTCTTCCGTTAACAATGCTTATTCCCAGGGCATTGATCCCGGTGAAAATGGCCTGGATATTTCCGCCTACGCTTCCACGACGATTTTTGTCAATCCGTCTAGCGGCGATTTCCGCCTCAAGGCTGGCTCCCCGGTTATTGATCAGGGAGTTAATTTGTCCGCTGATTCCATTATTCCTTTTAATTACGATATCCAAAACCAAGCCCGCCCGTTCGGCTCGGCCTGGGATATCGGCGCGGATGAATATTACGATTTGACTGCTCCGGTAATTTCCAATATCGCGACTTCCACCTCCGGCACCACGGCCACTATCACTTGGACGACCAATGAAGTCGCTTCTTCTACCGTAAGCTACGGCACCAGCATAAGTTACGGCTTAGCCTCTTCTTCGGATGAACTGGTCACTCCGCATTCAATCACTCTTCACGGCCTAACCGCCAGCACTACTTATCATTTCCGCGTTGAATCCGCCGATGCTTCCGGCAATCGCGCCACATCGAGCGACAAAACATTCCGCACTTCTGACATTGCTCCGCCGGAAATTTCTTCCATTGCCACTTCCACCACCGCGACCACGGCCACCATCACTTGGACGACCAATGAAGTCGCTTCTTCTACCGTAAGCTACGGCACCAGCACCAGTTATGGTTTGGCCTCTTCTTCGGACGAACTGGTCACTCCGCATTCGATCACTCTTCACGGCCTAACCGCCAGCACTACTTATCATTTCCGCGTTGAATCAACCGACGCTTCCGGTAACCGCGCCACTTCCAGCGACTACACTTTTACCACTAACGCAGCTGCTCCCGCTACGCAAATTTACCGCTCGGTCGGAGTGGGCGGAGAAAATGAAATTGCTTCCGGCACTATTACCGCGCTTTTGACTATCGACGGTTCGGGCAATCTGACTTTTTCCGGCACGACCATGCCTGATCGCGTGGGCGTGGGCGATGCGATCGTTTATGATTCTGACGATTCCGGAACTTTGACCGCGGCCGATGATATTGTTTTTATCTATAGCCGGTCTTCTTCCACTGCTTATACTGTTAAAGATCAATTCGGCGCCAATACTGCCACGACCACAACCGGCAATGACACTTGGGCGGTTTATCGCGCCTATACTTCTCTCTCCAAAGCCGAGGCTTCAACTAACAATACTTCGATTTTGCCAAGTTATGATACTTGGTCCGGTGGCAGGAACATTTCCCAAAACGCCACTGGCACTAATGAAATCTGGAATATCGCCTGCTATGGCGACGCGACTGATACGGTGGCCGTTATTGTTGACGGCTGGACTACTGCCACCACCAGTTATTTAAGATTTTACACTCCTTATCTTCCGTCAGAAGTTGGAACAAGCCAAAGGCATTCTGGGGTTTGGGATATAAACAAATATCATTTGGTTGACGGTGAAAGCATAAGATTGAACAGCAGTCATGTCAGAATCGAAGGTTTGCAAATAAGATCAAATGGTGGAGCTGGAATTGATAATTTTGACGGCCCCTATGATGATATTTATATTTACAATAATATTGTTAGGGGTAGTGCGACAGTGACAGGTGGCTATAATTGGGGAATTTGGCTTGAAAACAGTACGGCTATTAACCAGAATTTTGTTTACAACAACATAGTTTATGATTTTATTGATACTTATGGATACGGTTTGTATTCAAGCAGTCTTACTTCTCTTTATAATAATACGGTCTCTAAAAATACAAACGGTATAACCAGTTATAGTGGTAAGGCTTGGAATAATTTGTCTTTTGACAACACTACCGATTATACCGGCACTTTTAATAATGATTCCGATTATAACGCTTACGGAAATACGGCGCCCAATTTTAGCGGCGGCGGAACGAACAATGCTCACGGCTTAAATCTCTCTGGCTATGCCTCAACCAGTATTTTCGCCAATCCAGCCAACGATAATTATCTATTGAAAGCCGGCTCTCCGGCAATTAATGTTGGCGCCAATCTTTCCGCCGATCCCGATTTGCCATTTGATTACGATATCCAAAACCAAGCCCGCCCTAATGGAGCGGCCTGGGATATTGGCGCGGATGAATATTATGATCTCACCGCTCCGATAATTTCTAATATCGCCACCTCTACCGCCGGCTCCGCCGCTACCATCACCTGGACGACTGACGAGGATGCCACCTCGACGGTCAGTTATGGTCTCTCCTCCGCCTACGGTTTGGCTTCTTCTTCCGACGTTTTCGCTTCCTCTTCTCATTCCATCACTCTGCACGGGTTATCTTCCGGCGCGACTTATCATTTTCAAATCAGCTCGGCCGACGCTTCGGGCAACCGCGCCACCACCAGCGACAGGCTATTATATATTTCCGACTTTGCTCCGCCGGTCATTTCCTCCATTGCCACTTCCACCACCGCGACCACGGCCACCATCACTTGGACGACCAATGAAGTCGCTTCTTCTACCGTAAGCTACGGCACCAGTACCAGTTATGGTTTGGCCTCTTCTTCGGATGAACTGGTCACTCCGCATTCAATCACTCTCCGCGGCCTTAGTTCCAATACCACTTACCACTATCGGGTTGAATCCGCCGACGCTTCCGGCAACCGCGCCACATCAAGCGACAAAACATTCCGTACTTCTGATATTGCTCCGCCGGTCATTTCCTCCATTGCCACTTCCACCACCGCGACCACGGCCACCATCACCTGGACGACCAATGAAGTCGCTTCTTCTACCGTAAGCTACGGCACCAGCACGAGTTATGGTTTGGCCTCTTCTTCGGATGAACTGGTCACTCCGCATTCAATCATTCTTCACGGCCTAACTGCCAGCACTACTTATCATTTCCGCGTTGAATCAACCGACGCTTCCGGCAACCGCGCCACCTCGTCTAATCATGTACTTAGAACAACCGCGATAACCTACACCCTAACCTATGCCGCCGGCGCCCATGGTTTGATTACCGGCTCATCAACGCAAACGGTTAATTTAGGCGCGGATGGTTCGGCCGTTATTCCCGCTCCCGATATTGGTTATCATTTTGTCAATTGGAGCGACAGTTCAACGTCGAGCCCGCGCACCGACACCAATGTCACTGGTAACATTTCTGTTACTGCCACTTTCGCCATCAACACCTACACCATTACTGCTTCGACCGGCGCTCACGGTACGGTCTTACCCGGCGGAGTAACTACCAAAAATTACGGCGACAGCCAAATTTACACTATCGCCACTTCCACGGCCGGTTATCATGTCGCTGATATTCTGGTTGATTCAGTTTCAGTCGGCACCTCCAGCCTGACCTATACTTTCACCGATATCCAAGCCAATCACACGATCTCGGCCACTTTCGCTATCAGCACCTATACCGTCGGCGGTACTGTCAGCGGCCTAAATGGCACGGTTGCGCTGCAAAATAACGGCGGCGACAATCTAAGCATCTCCGCCAACGGGTCATTCGTTTTTGCCACGGCATTAGCTAATAGCGCGAGTTATGCCGTGACCATTTCTGGTAATCCTTCGGGCCAAACTTGTTCCGTCTCTTCCGGCTCCGGCATACTTTCGAACGCTAATGTTTCCAGTGTTTTAATTTCGTGTGCCAATAACTCCGTCGCTCCCGGCGGTGGCGGCGGCGGAAGCTCGGTTGATATCACGCCTCCGGGGATGCCCGCTAATTTTGCCGCCACCAGCTCGGGCGCGCGAATTATCCTTTCCTGGACCAACCCGACTGACAGCGATTTTGCCGGCGTGAAGCTTTATCGTAAGATCGGCTCGACCTTGACCGGACAAAACGATGCTTTGGCCCAATTGATTTATCAGGGCAAGGCGAAAAGTTTTACTGACACGGCGACTAGCGGGCTACTTTATTATTATTCCCTTTATTCCTATGATGCCCGACCGAATTATTCCCAGCCGAGAACTATTTTTATCTATCTGTCCGCGGCTCAAGGAATTTCCACCTCGTCCGTTCCGATTTTGCCGCCGGTCGCGGCCAATCCGATCAATAATCCGGTCAGCAATATTCCCGGCATTATCACCAGTTTGATCGGGGCGGATAGCGCGGCGGTAAACAAAGTGACAGCCGACGAAGCGAAAGATTTGCTGGCCGAAGCCGGATTTGACAATCTTTCGGAAGTGGAAAAAAATATTTATTCCCGGATCAT
Organism: Patescibacteria group bacterium; assembly: GCA_028707065.1. Taxonomy (NCBI): domain Bacteria; species Patescibacteria group bacterium. Next base: position 34,857 of record JAQTUZ010000013.1, read on the forward strand.
CGCCCTGGCCGATAAACCGCTTTCCCCGGAAAATAAAAATATTATCGCTTGTTTCATCCACCAAGGCACCCCGACGACTAAATTTCTCGGCGCCGGCGAGCGCGGCGGAACGATCGCTTCTTTCCAAACCGCCTTTGGTCATCTGCCGGAAACTTTGGCCGAGTGGCAGGACGTGATCAAGATCGGCAACGGCCGCTGGCCGAGCGCGGAAAATAAAGAAGCTTTGCGGCTGGCCAAGGTATCTTTCCAAAATATTTATTTTCGTCCGGCCGATATGAATAATAGATTGGATAATGCCGCCGTCACGATCATGGCCTATGGCTTGCGCCCGGCGGCCAGAAAATTCGCGAGTGAAAAAGCCGCCATCATCAGCTATCACTGGATCTACAAAAGATATCCGGCCACCGCTCGTGCCTGGGACGCGGTCCGGGCAATCGCTTATTCGGGAGCGAGAAGGTGAAATACGAAAATTGGATAATTAGAAAATTTGAAAATTAGATTGTTAAAACCGGTTGTCGAATTATTGAATATTCAAGTTTTTTGTCATTGACTCGTTTTTACCTTTACTGTATAATATAAAAAGATATGAATAAAACCATTTCCAAGAATCTGATTATCGTCGTCGTGTTGGCCATTGTCTTGGTCAACGTCTTTGGAAGTGGCGCGATGATTTTCTAGGAATTAGAAAATTCACATAAATAAAGGCCGCTTCCGAAATAAGGAAGCGGCCTTTAAAATTATCTAACTATCAACGGTTCTTTCTTAAACTAATGGGAGGTTGGCATGGACGAAGGAGCGGCTGATGTCGGTGTAATAGCGGTAAAATTGGATTATCTTTCTTTGCCGGAAAGATTAATGCTGGCAGAAGAAGCGGGCAAAAAAGAAGACGTGAAAAGAATTTTAAGCCAGGTTCATTATTGCTGGCCGCAAATTGAATTGGCAAGTTAACAGGGGAGTGAAGCGATCCTTCCCCGGATTGGTAGCGGCCAGGGCAGCGATCCTGCCCTGGTCAGAACGGCAAAACCGTTTTGACTATCAGTCAGGCCCCAAAAGCTTGGGGGAGAAAACATTTTCTCTCCCATTTTATTTTATAATAAACGCATTGATTTTTTTCGAATATTGGTTTAGTATGAGATTACGGCCAAGATATATTAACGTATGCCGTTTTTTCAAAATTTATTTATAATTTATAATTTTTAATTTGTAATTGATAAAGATATGTCCGGACATTCCAAATGGGCGACAACCCATCGAGCCAAAGAGATCGTCGACGCCAAGCGCGGCGCGGCTTTTACTAAAATTTCCAACGTCATTACCATTGCCGCCAGAAAAGGCGGGGATCCGGCAACAAATTTTGCTTTAGCTACCGCCGTTGACCGCGCCCGGGGCGTCAATATGCCCAAAGATAATATTGAAAGGGCGATTAAAAGGGGTACTGGAGAATTGGAAGGCGCGACGCTGGAAGAATTGATTTATGAAGCGGTCGGACCGGCTAATTCCCAATTTGTCATTAAAATTTTAACCGATAATAAAAATCGTACGGCCGCGGAAGTCCGCCATTTGCTTGCCGCGCACGGCGCTGCGATGGGCGCAGTCTTGTGGAACTTTGATTTAAAGGGCGTGATCCGCGTCTCGGCAGCCGTTGCCGCTGCCAAAGGAATTGATTCTGACGAAGGCCAGCTGGAATTGATCGATGCCGGCGCCGATGACGTGAAAAAAGAAGCCGAGGGTTTGACGATTTTGACTACCGGAGCCAATTTGCAAAAAGTTAAAACTTATTTGGAAGGCAAGGGCATTGCCACCGAGTCGGCGGAAATTGAATATGTCGCCAAAGACACCATTGAAGTTGCCGGCGATGATTCGGCCAAGATTGAAGGGCTGACCGCGGCGCTGGATGAGAATGAAGATGTATCGGACTATTATTCGAACTTAAAATAAGTTCTTCTCTACGAATTACGAATATTAACGAATATACGAAAACTTTCGAAAATTTTTTATTTGTATTCGTATATTCGTGTTTATTCGTAATTCGTAGAGATTAACTCTATGTCCAAAATCATTCTCGGGATCGACCCCGGCATCGCCGATACCGGCTATGGGCTGATTGAAAAGCATGCGGGCGGGAAAATATCCTCGCTCGCTTACGGTTCGATCAAAACCAAGGCCGGCGCGCCCATGGCCGAAAGACTGGAAACGCTTAATGATGAATTGGAAAAAATAATCCAGAAATATCAGCCGGCGCTGGCGGTTGTCGAAGAATTATTTTTTTACAATAACGCCAAGACGGCGATCGTAGTCGGCCAGGCCAGGGGAGTGATCCTTTTGGCTTGCCGGAAAAATAAAATTCCCATCGTCGAATTAACGCCGCTGCAAGTCAAACAGACGATTTCCGGCTATGGCCAGGCCGGAAAAGAGCAGGTGCAAAAAATGGTCAAAATACTTTTAAATTTAAAGGAAATTCCCAAGCCCGACGACGCGGCCGACGCCCTGGCAATTGCAATTAGCGCGGTCAATGAATTAAAATAATATTTTTAATTGAGAAGAATTAATATACCCACCCCGTCGCCGCGGCGGCGCCACCCCTCCCGAGGAGGGGATTTTTCAGACAGACGACGCGGCCGACGCTTTGGCGATCGCCATCAGCGCAACCAATGAGCTTAAGTGACAAGGCGAGCATCAAGACAAAACATATTATTTCGGTAAATTAAATTTATGCCCCAAAAGCTGAAGATCGCTTCTGTTTCCGCCGAATTGTCGCCGTTTACCAAAACGGGCGGTTTGGCTGACGTGGCCGGCAGCCTGCCTAAAGCCTTTTTTGAGCAGGGCGCCGAGGTCATTTGTATTACGCCGTTCTACGCGCAGGCGATCGATCGCGAAAAATTTGAGCTTAAATTGATCGGGGAAAACGTGGAATTGCGGATCAACAGCGAAGAAACCGTCAATGTGAGCTATTGGCAGGGCTGGCTGGAAGAAGGTCTGCCGGTTTATTTCATCGAAAACGCCAAATATTTTTCGCGCAAAAAAGAACTTTACGGGTCGCAGCATGAGAACGCCCGTTTTTTTGTTTTTGACCTGGCCGCGCTCAAATTGCTTTCGCTCTTGAAATTTTCGGCCGACATCATCCATTGCCATGATTGGCAAGCCGGCCTGATCCCTTATTTCTTAAAAACAGATTTCCGCTACTCGGATACTTTAGCCAAGACCAAAACCGTTTATACGATCCATAATTTGGTTTTTCAGCTGGGGCATGATTGGTGGGAAGTGCCGGCTGAAAAAAGGGACTCGGGACATACGCCTTTGCCGCTGCTTGCCGATCCGGATTTAGAGTTCATTAATTTCGCCAAGCGGGCCATCCTTTCCGCCGATGCCATCACCACGGTCAGCGAAACTTACCGCGAGGAAATAATGACCAATGAATCCGGAGAAGATCTGCACCGCATTCTGACTAATCGGCAAGACCGGTTTTTCGGCATCGTCAACGGCATCAATGAAGCCGCTTGGAATCCGGATAACGATCCCGGGCTTTATTGCAATTATTCCCGAAAGAATTTCAGCCTCAAAGAGGAGAATAAAAAATCTTTTCAAAAAAAATTCGGCTTGACTGTCGATACCGGCCTGCCGATAGCTTGTGGCACATCCAGGATGACTTTTCAAAAAGGTTTTGAATTGATTCTGGAAACTCTGCCTCATCTTTTAGAATTGGATTTGCAGATCGTTTTGATCGGCGCTTGCGGCAAGGAATATCTCGGCCGCCTGAAAAAGATCGCCAACCAGCATCCGAAAAAAATATTGCTTCTGCCGACTCACGAAGATTGCATGAAATATGAAACTTTCGCTTATGCCGCTTCGGATTTTTTTCTGATGCCTTCCGAATATGAGCCTTGCGGGCTTAACCAGATGATCGCCATGCGCTATGGCTGCGTGCCGATCGTCCACCGCGTCGGCGGGCTTAATGATACGGTGAATGATTATAATCCGGTGACGGGCCGGGGGACTGGTTTTGCTTTTGACCGATCCGACAGCTACCAGTTTTATGGGGCGGTCATCCGGGCAATGGAAGAATACGGCCATAAGGAAAGATGGAAAAAAATAGTTGCCGAGATCATGGAAAAATCCAACGCCTGGGAAATTCCGGCTAAAAAATATCTCAAATTATTCCGCAAGATCATTAAGAGTTAAAAATATTTTTTGTGAATAATTATTCGATTCGTAGGGTTTGTAGTATTCGCGTATAATTCGTAGTATTCGTATTATATTTTTTATGCTTTGGATAAATTTTCTCCATCTTTATCAGCCGCCGGATTCGGAAAGCTACATCATTAAGGAAGCGACGGAAAAAAGCTATGAGCGGATCGTGGCGGCTTTGGAAAATAATCCGTCGACCAAGATCACCATGAACATCACCGGCTGTCTGATCGAACGCTGGCAAGAATTGCATTATTTTGATCTGCTCGAACGGTTGAAGAAATTGATCGCCTCCGGCCGGATCGAGCTCTGCGGCAGCGTGGCTTATCATTGCCTGATGCCTTTGGTGCCAAAAAAGGAAGTGGCCCGGCAGATCAAGGAAAATACCCGGATCTTAAAAGCGGTTTTTGGCGAGGACTTGAAATTGCGCGGTTTCTTCATGCCGGAAATGGCTTACGGCCCTGACGCGGCCAAGATAGTGAAAAATTCCGGTTTTGAATGGCTGATCCTTGATGAGATCTGCCATTCGGGAAAGCTGGGCGAAGTCGATTTCTCCAAAGTCTACCGCGACAAGGCCAGCGGGATGAAAGTGATCTTCCGCTCCCGCAAATTTTCCACTTGCTATGTTCCCAAAATGATCAATAAAAAATATCCTTATCAAGAATTGTTGATCACGGCCACGGACGGCGAATTGTACGGTTTGCATTATCGCGATAAGAGCGGCGAATTTGAAAAGGCTTTAAGTAATCCGGCCGTGCAGACCGCGACTATTTCCAGTTTTATCAATTCGCGGAAACCGCTGTATGTCGCGGAATTAGCGCGGGGTAATTGGGAGTCTTCCGAGGCGGAAATACAGGGCGATAATCCTTATTCGCTTTGGTCCGATCGGAAAAACCAGGTGCATTTGAAATTATGGCGGTTTGCCGAAATGATCATCTCTTTGGTGGAAAAATATCGCCTAGACCGCAACCGGAAATGGTCGCATTATTATTTGTCGCGCGGATTGGCCAGCTGCACTTTTTGGTGGGCTTCGGCCAAAGACTTCAGCCATTTATTCGGGCCGACCGCCTGGAATCCGGACGCGATCGAGCGGGGAGTGAATAATTTGATCCGCGCCGTGCGCTCGATCGAAGATAAGAACAGCCGCGACGAAAAGATCCGCGCTGAAGCGGAATGCCTGAAGATCAAGCAGCTGATCTGGCAGAAGCATTGGGAAGAGCACTGGGGCAACAAGAAGTGAAAAGTTGAAAGTTAAAAGTAAAAAAGTGTAATCAATATTTTATGGAAAAAAAGATTAAGGTTTTAATGGTTGCTTCCGAGGCCGCGCCGATCGTTAAGGTCGGCGGTTTGGGCGATGTGATCGGCAGTTTGCCCGCGGCGCTGGCCAAACTTGGCTGTGAAGTGAGAATAATCATTCCTTTAAGTTTGGGGGTGGATAAAGAAAAATACCGGCTGAAAAAAATATGTTCCGGCCTTAAAATAAATTTTTCCGGCAAAAGTTTTGCCGTTGATCTTTGGGAAACAAGATCGGCCGTGCCCGGAGCCATTGTTTATTTGGTGGAAAATGACCATTATTTCGGGCGCGAAGCGGTTTATCCCGCCTCTTCCCTGGCCAGCGACGCCAGCTTGGCGGAAAAATTCCTTTTTTTCGAATTGGCCGCGCTGGAATCATTGCCGGTTTTGAAATTTATCCCGGACATCATCCATTGCCATGATTTTTTCAGCGGTCTGATCCCGGTTTTGTTGAAAATGGAAAAATTTCAGCGGCTTAAAAATATTAAAACTTTATACACCATTCATAATTTCGAGCATCAGGGCAAGGTTGTTCCGAAATTATTAGAGCTGGGCGATCTGCATCCTGATAAGCTGGCTTCTTTGGCGCGGGACGCCGCCGATGGTGATATAAATTTCATGGTGCAGGGGATCATCAATGCCGATCTGGTCAATACGGTCAGCCCGGCTTACGCCAGGGAAATTTTGACCGGCGAATATTCCGCCGGCCTGGGCAAAATAACCAAGGCGTATCGGCGCAAGATTTTCGGCGTTTTAAACGGCATTGATACGGATTTCTTCAACCCGAGCACGGATAAATTGATCAAGCAGCGCTATTCCGCCAAAGATTTGGAGAAAAAAACCGTTAACAAATTATTTTTGCAAAAAAAACTTGGTTTGCCGGCGGACGGGAAAATCCCCGTAGTGGCGATGATCTCCCGCCTGTCCGATCAAAAAGGCTGGGAGCTGATCACGGAAAAGCTGATCGAGCAAGATTGCCAATTTGTTTTTTTGGGCGAGGGCGACCAGCGCTACGCCGATCTGCTTGCTGATCTGGAAAAAAATCATCCGGAGAAAGTACGGTCGATCATCGGCTTCGAACCGGTCTTGGCCAACCAAATTTACGCCGCCGCCGATATATTTTTGGTCCCGTCGCGCTTCGAACCGTGCGGCTTGACCCAGATGATCTCCGCCCGTTATGGCACCGTGATCGTCGCCCGCGCTACCGGCGGATTGAAAGATACGGTGACCCCTGACATCGGTTTTACCTTCAAAGATTTCTCTGCCCCGGCGCTATTTTTGACCTTAAAAAAGGCATTGGACTGCTATTGGTATCAGCCAAAAAAATGGCTAAAATTAAAAAATAATTGCTTAAAAAAAGATTTTTCCTGGTCAAAAACAGCCAGGGGGTATTTACATCTTTACAAAAAGCTGGTAGGATAGAACCAGTTTTGCTCTTGACTATTTTTATTTTTAATGCTATTATCTTATAACTTAATATATCAAATAAAAAGTATCAGTCGATACTTATTATTTTTTCAACGACAAGAACCCCAAGCTCTTGTTATGGGACAGCCCCATTATCTATATGGCTAACGAAAACAGCACAAAATTAAACACCAACGAAATTGTGAAAAGTCTTTTAGGCAGACTTTCCAAAAAAGAACGGGACATTATCACCCGTCGGTTTGGTTTGAAGGATGGCGAAAAAGAAACTTTGGAATCGGTTGGCGGCCTGCACAATCTGACTCGCGAAAGAATTCGCCAGATTGAGAATGCCACCATCAAGAAATTGCGCGAGGTCAAGGAGCTGAAAGAGGAATTGATTGACTTGCGCGAACTCACCAATCAGCTTTTAGTCGAGCACGGCGGTTTGGCGGAAAAGGAATATCTGTTCCATCTCCTGAACACTTTCTCTCCGGTAGAGTACCAGAGCGATGATTATGACGTGGAAAAGAATCAGTATGATTTTATGCTTTCCCGCTTGCTCCATGACGAATTCGAAGAGATCAAAGATTCCGATATCTTCAAGACTTCTTATAAATTGAAGAGCGAATCTTTGGAGCACCTGGAAGCTTTGGCCAGAGAATTAGTCAGGGGCATCACTGATTTGAAAGAAGTGATCAAGACTGATGGGGCGATCGATCTGATCACCAAGACTGATATTTACGGCGAACATAAGGATAAGTTGGCCGTGCCGTCCGAAATTGACGTTTCCAGCTATTGGAACGGCGCTTTGTTCGACGAAGATTCGGAATTGATCAATAATAATAAGATCCTTTATTCTTTGCTGGTGGCCGTCAAGGAAATCGAGCAGAACAAATTCGGCTTCTGGGGAGTTTATAGTTCGGAAGAAATCGCGCCCAAGACCATCAACCACAAGATTTATCTGGTTTTGAAGAATCAGGGCAAACCGATGCATTTTGTCGATATTGCCAAGCGCATCAACGAAGTCAGTTTTGATCATAAGACCGCCAATCCGGCGACCGTCCACAACGAACTGATCCTGGATCCGAAATATGTCTTGATCGGCCGCGGAATTTACGGTTTGAAGGAATGGGGTTATAAGGAAGGCGTTGTGGCTGATGTGATCCGCGATATTTTGACTGAAAGCGGCCCGCTCTCCAAAGAAGAGATCATCAAGAAAGTCCTGGAGAACCGGATGGTCAAGAACACCACCATCAATCTCGCCTTAATGGACAAAGATGTCTTTGAAAAGGTCGGGGAAAAGTACCAGGTCAAAAAGTAATTTACTTCTCATATATAAAAGAGAACTCGCAAGGGTTCTCTTTTGTGTTTAACGAACTCACGTAACACATAGCTCATAACCCATAACACGAAGAAAATTCCACCTTTTTATTTATAAATTAATTTCCTTATAGCGCGCATTGAAAAATTTTGGATAAGACGCGCAGCGTGGAAACCGTGCAAAATTGCGTTGTCCGAAGGCCGCTTCTTTATTATAATAAATTTATAAATAAAAGCGGACGAGTATAGCAATTTTGCTAGGTTTCATAG